>JAMONZ010000083.1 GCA_027066315.1 Hyphomicrobiales bacterium | reverse complement strand
ACATAACCTGAAGGCGTAATTGCAGTTAAAGCACCAACACCACTATGAGCCGCATCTAGGTTAAATTGAGAGTTAGCATTAATTGCGCCAACACCTCTAAATTCAAATATAGTAGCGGCATTATCTATCAAACCAAGACCAGAAGTAGTTGTTAAAGCTACAGTATCATCATTTCGATATTCAACCCGTGCATCAACAAGTTCAGATATTTGCGAAACTAACCTGTCACGCTCATCAAGCAATGAGTTGCGGCCATTATCTTGCGTACTAAAATCTCGTAACTCACCATTTATATGTTCGAGTGAGCCAAGCATGCGGTTAAGATCTGCGACATGAGAAGCCATCTGATTTTCAGATTCATTGCGTAAACCCTGAATTGTATCGGTAGTTCTATTAAGTGTTTCAACCAGCCCCTGTGCGCTTGAAACTACATTTGCACGTGTAGCATAATCATCAGGACTTGTAACTAATGCTTGCAAGGAATTTTCAAAATTTTGATAAACTGTACCAAGCGATCCTGCATCGCCAACCTTGCCCAATGTTTGCTCAACTTGCGATAAATAGTTAGCTTGAAGGTCAGCATATCCTAAAGATGAAACGCCTTGACCATACTGCACTTGAAGCGCAGAAACAAAAGCTCTCTTTGTGCCAATAGAGTTAACATACGATCCAGCCGCAGAATTTCTATCAATCAACTCTAAAGATTGGCGATGATAACCAGGTGAGCCAGCATTAGCAATATTGCGTGATAGAACCTCAAGCCCATTTTGGGTTGCATTCATACCCGAAAGTGCATTTGAAAGTGATACTGAAAGTCCCATAAAGCAATACTCCTAAAACCGACTATAAGGTCAGGTAAAATCACCCAACCTTATAAAAATTATTTAGCGAACCATATTAAGAGCTTCTTTGAGCATCTCATCGGCAGTTGAAACAATTCTTGTGCCAGCGGTATATGCCTGCTGGGTAACAATCAGCTTGGTAAACTCTTCTGAAATGTCTGTATTTGAGCTTTCTAACGCACCACCAAGAATGCCACTGCCACCATCAAGAATAGCCTCGCCAGATTCTGAAGTCGCTGCAAATAAACCGCCATCAAGTCGTTTCATTGAATTTGGTGCATTAAAATTAGCAACAACAACTTGCGCAACTTCAATCTGTTGACCATTTGTATAAGAGGCAACCACTCGCCCAGCTTCGTTGATTGTTACCGAAATAAACTCACCAGCTGGATAACCATTTTGCGCCATTGCTGTAACTTGAGCTGTGCCACTTTGGTCAGCAAATTGCGTCACACCAGAAGCATTATGCTGAAGCACCAAATCACCAATGGCAACGCCATTAACACTTAAATTTGATAGGGTTGTGTTGGTTATTGAAGGTGTCATTGAGCCAGAAGTATCAAAATCATAATCCTGCCCAGCATTTACCCACATAGTTTCAGCTCCAACAGCCTCACTATTAGTCATGTAGAACATATTCCAACGATCCGGCCCACCAAGTTCAGGCTGATCAATTTTTGCCCAACGGATTTGCACATTGGCAGGAGAGCCATTTGCCGCATAAACCGTTATCGCACCACCTGCTACAGAATTAGACAAAAATGATGCATTTTGTTGCGCTTCAACTGTTGGAACACGCACAGCTAACGATGAATCAACTGGGCTATTTGCAGCAGCTGCAAGTCCTAGACCTGTTGTGCCATCAGTTGCAGTAAAAGATGCTGTTGTATTTGTACCAAGCGTAACTTCAAGACTACCACCAGAAATTCCAACCGTTGCATCACCTGTACCTGCAACGCCAGAGGCTTGCAAAGCAGTTTGAATTGAAGCCAATGCCGTTGTAATATCAACTGCTGCCACGGTTTGCACATCAATACCGTTATTTGCTCCACCATAAGCTCCGGCATTACCATCAAAGAAATCAAATATAATGTCAGTACCACCAACATTTAATGTAAGGCTCTCACCTGCCGCCATGACTGTTGCAGCATCATTACCGCCAACAAGAGCAGCACCGCCTGCTGTAGCTGTAATATCAGCAGGAGTTGCTACATAATTAGCAGCATCCATAATTTCACTATTAGGGGAAGATGCATCATAACCAGCATTTTTAGGCAATTGCGGTAAGTTTAACTGATAATCAAGCCTACTTGTCTGTTGCGCAGGTAAAAATGCATTTGAAAGCTGAATAACATCTGGAACTGATCCAGAAACATTGCCTGTAGCCCTGTCAATATCCAACCCTTTTAAGAAATAACCAGCTCCATTGACCAAATAACCCTCTTTATTGATGTCAAAATCTCCACGACGAGTATAATTACTTGCGCCGCCAAAAATTGCCTTACCATCATTTTGGCCAATTTGCTGCTCTACAACAAAAAAGCCTGAGCCGTTAATCGCCATATATGTATCATTGGGCGATGAAACAATATCACCAGCATCATTCACCGTGCTACGTGATTGAGCAATAACAGTCCCTGGAATTTGCTGTTTTATTGGTGCATCAGGAATTAGATCAATAAAACTTGTTTCAATCCGCTTATATCCCGTTGTTTGTGAGTTTGCGATATTACCTGAAATATTCTCTAAAGCGAATGATTGCGCCCTAAGTCCTGTTACTGCTGTTGCCAATGCACCATAAATGCCCATTTTACTCTCCAATTTACTTTTAACGCACTATGCGTCATTTCATGCTAAGCAATGCAAGCATAATGCCAACTTTTTAACCCATTGATTTAATTGAAGATTTGCAATATTGCTTGTTCATAACATCTGCAAATAAGGAAAAAACCACCCCCCACTAGGCAATTCATGCCCAACAATTTATGCCCAGTAATGAAATTTATTAATCTAAGTCTTGCTTCTCTTGTGAATATGAAAAAGATAAGCTAAATCCATTATAACTTATCAATTACCAACCTTAGAATGGCTTGCCTCATGTTATTTGAAAATTCGGATCAATTTAAAGATGCAAAACAACATGCTATTACCGTATTTGGCATGGCAGGGGTTGGTAAAACTCGTCTTTCTGCACTTTTGCGTAAAAATGACTGGTTTCACTATTCAATTGATTATCGCATTGGCACTCGGCATATGGGTGAGTATATTGTTGACAATTTCAAAAATGAAGCAATGAAAGTTCCATTTTTAAGGGACTTACTTTCATCTGATTCAATTTATATTTCCTCAAATATCACATTTGAAAACCTAGACCCACTTTCAACCTATCTTGGTACACCTGGTAATATTGAAAAGGGCGGGCTGGAATTTGAGGAATATCAAAAACGCCAAGAGCAACACCGCATTGCCGAAATTGCAGCACTAAAAGATATTCCACACTTTATTGAACGGGCAAAAAAACTTTATAATTGCAATAATTTCATTGCAGACACAGGCGGATCATTAATTGAGGTAGTTGATGTTAACAACCCAAATGATGAAATTGTTAAGGTGCTAACCTCTAATACTGCTTTACTTTATATTGAGGGCGATGATGATGATGCTCAAAAGCTAATCAATCGTTTTAAAAAATCGCCAAAACCAATGTATTATCAGCCAAAGTTTTTGGAAATAAAATGGGCTGAGTATAAAAAACTTCATGGCATAACCAATGACTTAGACATTGATCCTAAAGATTTTGCTAGCTGGGGTTTTGAAGCATTACTGCATAATCGCCTTCCACGCTATAAAGAACTAGCCAAACGCCACGGATATATTGTTTCTTCAAGTGACATAGCAACAATTCGCGATGGAGATGATTTTATGGAACTCATGCAAAAGGCAATCACTAATCGATAGATTTGCTAAATATACAAGCAAATAAAGTGGTTGCCCAAAATTAAAAAAGCATGAAACGCAACAATTTTTGAAAAGATCAATAATGCCCATAAGAATTCCAAATAATCTACCAGCTAGAAAAACCCTTGAGGCAGAGGGCGTTGCCGTTATGGCTTCAAGCCGTGCAACAAGGCAAGACATTCGCCCGCTTCGCATTGGCCTGTTAAACCTTATGCCCAATAAGCAGCGAACAGAAACCCAGTTTGCTCGCTTAATTGCGGCAACCCCTTTACAGGTTGAATTAACGCTTGTTCGCATAACCGACCATAAGTCAAAAAACACACCTGAAGAATATTTGAGAGATTTTTATTCTAAGTGGGAGGAAGTGCGCACCCAAAAATTTGACGGTTTTATTATAACTGGCGCACCAATTGCCCACTTGCCATTTGAAGAAGTGCGCTATTGGCCTGAAATGCTCGAAATTATGGATTGGACACAAAGCAATGTCCACTCACCTCTTTTCATTTGCTGGGGTGTACAGGCTGCACTTTATCATTTTCATAATGTTAAACGACTTAGACGCAAAAAAAAAGCAGTTGGAATTTATCAACATCAAAATAAAAAACCTAACTCACCTTTCCTAAATGGGTTTTCTGATGATTTTGCAATTCCTGTTTCTCGCAACAATGACATTGACAAAAACACACTGCCAAAAGATGGCTCTTTAGAAATTCTTATTGATAGCGATGAAGTAGGAATTTGCATGTTAGAGGATCATAAATATCGCGCCCTATATATGCTCAACCATTTTGAGTATGATAACTTATCACTTGCAAATGAATATGTGCGAGATATTGAAACAGGCTTAGATCCTGATATTCCGCTAAATTATTTTGAGAATGATAACATAAACAACGAACCGCTAAACACTTGGCGAGCTACAAGCTATTTATTCTTTCAAAACTGGATCAATCAAATTTATCAAACCACCCCGTTTGACATTGAAAAAATTGGCAAAACATAAATAAAAAAAGAATCAAAACTCTAAACAAACCAGCCAACCACTTGTAACTTCTAAATAAAGCCTTACTTTTGAATCAACAGATTAAGGATAGATATGCCACTCAACCCTGCTAGTATCACGAATGAAATAGGCATTGCGCTAAGTAATTTAGAAGAAGCCGCAACGGACATGCTTACCCCAACCGTTCGAATTGGTGTAAGCGGACTTTCTGGTGCTGGTAAAACAGTTTTCATAACCGCTTTAATTCATAACCTTTTAACCAATGCAAGCCTCCCAGCTTTTAGTGTGCAATCTGAGGGTCGTTTTATTGGCGCAAAATTGAGCGAACACCCAAAGCAAACAATTGCTCGCTTTGCATATGAAGAGCATTTGGCAGCACTTTGCGCAAAGAAACCACATTGGCCAAAAAGCACAAACCGCATATCACAAATCCGCCTCACTCTAAAATATCAAAGCAATATTTGGCTAAATTCAAGATTTGGCACAAACCAGATTAATATTGATATTATTGATTATCCGGGAGAGTGGCTGCTTGATTTACCACTGCTTGATTTGTCTTTTGCACAATGGTCAAAACAAGCACTTGAGCGCACAAGGAGGGCATCTTCAAAAAATGAAGCAAGTGAGTTTCTAAAAGCCCTAGAAAAAACTAATATCAATGCTTTAGCAGAACAGAAAAATGCTAGCCTATTGGCAAGTAGTTTTACCAATTATCTTAAATTAAGCCGCAATGATACCAAAGCCCTCTCAGCTCTTCCTCCGGGAAGGTTTTTATTAGCAGGTGATTTAGAAGGATCGCCAGCCTTAACCTTTTCTCCACTGCCAGTTACGCAAGAGGCAAAAAAAAGCAACTCACTATATGCAACATTTGAACGTAGATATGAGGCATATAAAAGTGAAATTGTTAAACCATTTTTTCGAGATCACTTTGCCAAACTAGATCGACAGATAGTGTTAGTAGATAGCTTGCGCCACCTTAACGCTGGCTATGACGCTGTTAATGATCTTGAAACTGCCCTAAGTGAAATATTAGAATGCTTTCATGTTGGTTCATCTAATCCATTTTTACAGCTAATTTCGCCCAAAATAGAAAAAATCTTATTCGCAACAACAAAGGCAGATCATATTCATCATAGCTCGCATGACAGGTTGCAAAGAATTCTTGCAAAACTAATTGCTAAAGCCTCAAAAAGTGCAAACTATAAAGGGGCGCAAACTCATTCACTTGCAATAAGCTCACTTAGGGCGACCCATGAAAATATTATCAAAGAGAATGGCGAAACCTTAAATACAATTATTGGCACACCTCAAAAAGGCGAAAAACTGGGTAAACAAACATATGATGGCAAAACTCAAATTGCTTTATTTCCTGGGGACTTACCAAAGACACCAGATTCAATTTTTAAAGCAGATAGCAAACCAATTTCCCTTAAATTTTTGCGATTTTTACCCCCAAAAAACCTTAAACAAAACAAAGCTGGTGAAGCAATACTACCTTATATTCGCCTAGATAGCGCAATTGAATATCTTATTGGAGATAAAATGAAATGAGAGAACCCGTTGCACAAAAAATTACAAAACCAGCTAAAAAAGCTAAAAAAAACCGCCAACCAAAATCGTTTGAACCACCCAAACAAGAGCAATCAATTTCTAATTTAATTGAACAAGATACCCAAGATTTAATTACCCCAACCCCAAATAACAAACGGTCTCATTTCTTACGAAACACTCTTCTTGCCTCAGTTTCATTACTGCTCACACTAGGCCTTGGCTTAGCAGCTGAGAGATTGATTGTAGATTTATTCGCCCGCTTTAATTGGCTTGGCTGGCTTGGGATTGCTGCACTTGGCATTGCAGTTTTTGCAATAATCATATTAGCAATAAAAGAAATAGCCGCCCTTTTTCGCCTCAACCATATTGATGATTTACGCTTAAAAGCTAGCCAAATTCTATTAAGTGATGATGCCGAGCAGGGAAGAAAAGTGTTGAATAATTTACAATCTCTATACCAAAATAGAGCCGATTTAGCCTTTGCAAAAGAAGAGCTTCTACTGCAAAGCATTGATATTTTTGATGGGCGAGAAATGATAAAACTTGCCGAGAGAAAGCTCATGACACCATTAGACATAAAAGCAAAACAGCTAACAAGTGCCAGCGCACGGCGAGTTGCTATAGTTACGGCCATATCTCCCCGTGCTTTTGTAGATGTAGCATTTGTAGCATATGAAAGCCTTAAGCTAACCCGTGCTATCGCTAATCTTTATGGCGCGCGCTCTGGGTTTTTTGGCTCACTAAAAATAGCAGGTGCTATCTTATCTCACTTAGCAGTTACTGGAGGTGTGGCACTTGGTGATAGCATCGTGCAGCAATTATTGGGGCATGGACTAGCCGCAAAACTTTCCGCTCGTTTAGGCGAAGGTTTAGTCAATGGCCTAATGAGCGTAAGGGTTGGCATCGCTGCAATGAAGGTAATTCGCCCCCTGCCCTATGAGGTTCAAAAACAACCACAAGTAATGGATTTCATGGCCGATTTAGCAAAAATCACCAGCATTAAAGATAAACCCTAAAGCTCTCTTTCCTCAATGAAATGACCATAAAGCGTAGTAAGAAAACTAATGCCTACCATTGCAAAAAACCACTGAAGAACGAACGAAATAATTATTACTACAACAAAAAATGCACCCGAGAATTGCATAGGAAATTGAAGAAGTGAAAGCCCTAGATTTAATAACCCCAATAAAACAGCACAAATAAATATTACGCCATTAAATTTCTTAGTTGCGTCCCAAGATTGCTTGATTGACGAAATATCTGAACCAATTGCAATAGAAGGTAGCGCAACCGCCATACGAAAGAAAAGATAAGACAAGGCGATGTTATATAGAATTAAAGCTATATAAAAAAAAGAAAAATTATTTCCATTCTGTGCAAACTGCCCTACAGCCATAGGGTTAGGGTTACCCATTAGGAATATTCCTAAAAAAGGAATAGATAACAAAAACAAAATCATAAAGATTTTAAACACACCAATTGTATAGCCTACATAGTTCAGCTTCTGCCAGCTAGTAAAAATGTTTTTATCTAATTCACCAAGCAAAACAAATCTATGCCATTTTATTGCAATAATACTAAAGACAAAACTTACAAAAACTATAAGTACCAAAATACCAATAATTCCTAAAGGGACAGCAATAGCTGTATTAACAGCAATCATCGCAAATAATAATACCGCTAAAGCATAAACCAAAATTGCAAATAATCCCAATGGAAGGCTAATCAATGCAGCAGTACCTAAATTATTAAGCACCATTAAAACTGAGTGCCATATAATAGCTATAGCTTTTGATAACATCGAATCATTCCCCTTTTTTGATGCAACCTAACTAGCAGATACAGCAGATAAAAAAATGTAAAGTTTTTAAAACATATCAAAAAATACATGTATTGACCTTTTTCATTTATTATGTTTACGCTATTTCAAGGTAAAATGGGAATATGGTGGGGGAAAATGCCAGATAGTAAAAAGCATAAAGTTAACGAATTCAACGAGAAATTTAACGTGATTTCCGATGATTTTGGCAACCTAATAGTCAATATTTTTCATAAGCTAGCTCTATTCATCATTGCTGCAGCAACTATTTGGGCTTTTACAGTCACCTTCCTTGGAATGATGAAAACCGCTCACACTAGTATTGAAGATTTACTATTGCTCTTCATCTATCTTGAAATTGGCGCAATGGTTTCAATCTATTTCAAAACCAACCGCATGCCCGTGCGTTTTCTTGTCTATGTTGCAATCACAGCCCTAACCAGAGAACTAATATCCATTGCAAATTACCACGATAAATTTGATGCAATATATATCATGATGATTGCGGCGGGTATTTTATTGCTTACATTTGCGGTATTAGTATTACGCTTTGGCTCTTTCAGATACCCAACAGATAAAAAGCTAGAGGACTTAGAAGACGACAGCTAAAATATTTTATGATTTTTACCTAAAAGGCTTAACTCTTTTCAAAAAGACAACATCAATCAATAATGTAATTCCTATAGGAATTACTCCTCGAGCATATGGGATACGAAAATCATATTTTTGTTCAATTGCTTCAAATATGAAACCCACAAGAATGATGAGCAATATAAAAACCGCAATCAATATCAGCACTCTAAGAACCGTCATGTTTAAAGTCATTCCACCCTACCTATTATAATTGCACTATAATATATTACCTTAAAATTATATTGACTAATAGCCCCGCTCTCAGCTCAGCTAACATTTCAACTCAAGCCAAAACCTTCAATTAACTATTCAATATCAAACGATTAAAGCTAAATAACGATACTATTTCAATAAATATATCTATTTTAAACAAGAAGCAAATATCAAGAGTTTGCCGTACCGTACGTTACGGTACGGCAAAATAAGGCAGATATATTTATACCTAGCGAGGAGAAGAGAGGAAAATTAAAAGAGGAAAAAGACTGGTGAAGGAAAGAAGGTAAAAAATTGATATTCAAATAATGGTTCTAAATGTTTACCAAAGTGTTTTAAAAGAATATTCAATAGAAATTCTAAACCTTAGGCACATCACCACCAAGAATTGTATGAAACATATCACTATCAATATTTGCACCGCTTAAAATCACAGCAACTTTTTTACCACGCATTTTATCTTTCTCTTGCATCAAGCCAGCAAGTGCCGCTGCACCTGCTCCCTCGCTTGCGTTATGAGTTGCGCTAAAATATAGCCTGATGGCTGAGGCGATTTCTTCCTCACTCACAGCTATAATCCGCTCTGCTCCTTTAGAATAAATATCAAATGCTGCTTGAACAGGCACACGCACCGCAAGACCATCAGCAAAAGTGTTGGCCGAGTTAGCCTCAACCAGTCTACCCTGCTCAACTGAAAGTTTTGCACTTTGCGCTTCGCTTGAAACAACGCCAATAATTTTTGTTTTCAAACCCAAAGCATCACGAGCAACAATCGTTCCACATATTCCCGATCCACAGCCAATCGGGACATAGACTGCATCTAAGTCTGGTTCAGCACTAAATAACTCATAGGCATAAGTTGCAACACCTCTAACAATTTCTTTATGAAACGATGGCACAGCAAACCAATTTTTTAATTCAGCTTGGCGCATTGCCTCACCTTTTGCCTCGTCAAAGTCAGAACCAAATTCAATCACATTAGCCCCAAATGCTGCCATAGCATCATTTTTTTCTTTTGAATTCCCAAAAGGCACATAAATATTTGCGCTCAATCCAGCCCTAATCGCACTCATCGCTTGCGACTGCCCATGGTTGCCTCTTGTAGCACTAACAATACCTTCAACCTCAGGGTGCGCCTTTGTTAGCCAATCAATAAAAGTTATTCCGCCACGCACTTTAAACGCACCTGTTAGGTTATGATTTTCATGCTTAACAATGGTTTTAACACCCAGAATTTCTTCCAATAATAACCAAGAAATTTGTGCGCTTGGGTTCATATATTGATGAACAAGTTTTGCCGCTTCTTCAAGCTCTGTCTTTGTAAACATAAATAAACCCTATTTTTTAAAAACAATAAACGCCGCCGCCCCTGCCATAGCACCAGCCGCAGAGCGATTTAATATACGTAGTGAGCGTGGATTGCTTAGGAAAACTCTCGCCTTTGAAGCCAACAAAATATAAGGCATTACAACCGCAAATAACACTAACACTGTAAGCAAAACCAATATTAAATAACTATGCAAAGTCACCGCTTCAATATCAATAACACTAGGCAAAAGAGCCATATAGAAAATTATCGGTTTTGGGTTGCCCATTGTCACAGCATAACCCGTAATAAATGATGACCAAAAACCCTTGCCCTGTTGCGTATTGACCTTGTTAGGATCAATGCCAGCATTCCAAAAACTCCACGCAAGCCACAACAAATAAGCTGCACCTGCAAATTTCACCACAATAAAAAAGCCGCTAAAAACATTCGCAATAGCCGCAAGACCCAAGATTGCAAAAGTAAGGTATGTTAAATCACCCAACACCAAGCCATTCATAAAGTAAAACGCAGGACGAAGCCCAGAACCCAATGCCTTGCCAACCCCAGCCGCAATCCCCGGCCCTGGAATAGCCGCCGCAATGCTTAGTGCAATTATATAGGGTAAATATTCAAGAAAACTCATTTGCTTCCTTTAACTCTTAGAATTTGATGCCAATGTGACTTTCAACCCATCTAACTCTTCGCTCATTAAAATTTGGCAGGACAGACGAGAATTTGCTTCAACGTCTGGCACTTGGTCGAGCATATTCTCTTCTTCTTCAGAGGCAGGTTTTAGCTTTTTAAACCATTCATCATCAACATAAACCTCACACGTAGCACAAGCGCAAGCTCCACCGCACTCGGCTTTCATATCAAGACCCCAATCACGAATGACCTCCATCACCCGCCAGCCTTCCATCGCTTCTAATTCATGA
Source organism: Hyphomicrobiales bacterium (assembly GCA_027066315.1). Classification (GTDB taxonomy): domain Bacteria; phylum Pseudomonadota; class Alphaproteobacteria; order Rhizobiales; family Devosiaceae; genus S141-66. The sequence goes on along the minus strand of JAMONZ010000083.1, from coordinate 16,480 downwards.
ATCTTTCCGTCATAATCGGTTACTATTATCTTCACTTCACACCTAATTTTTTTTGCAATTTCGTTGACGAAGTCGTATATTGAAAAACCATTCGCTCATCTGGAGAAATAATTTTCTTTGCCGCCTGTGCCATTAATGCTCCTTCATGAAAACCACTTAAAATCAGCTTTAATTTACCTGCGTAATGATTAATATCACCAATAGCAAAAATACCCTTGATTGAAGTTTCAAATTTCTCAGTATCAACGCTTATTAGATTATCATTAAGCTCCAAACCCCAATTTTCAACTGGCCCAAGTTTCATCGTCAAGCCAAAGAATGGCAACAATCGAGTTGTTGGCACATTTATATTCTCACCAGCTTTTGTTTTTATTACAACATTTGAAAGCTGATCTCCCTCACCCTCAAGCGAGGCAATTTGACCAAGGTGAAAGTTAATTTTACCCGCATCAGCTAAAGCGTGCATTTCCTTAACCGAAGCAGGAGCTGCACGAAAAACATCACGGCGATGCACAAGCGTCATAGACTTTGCAATTGGCTGCAAGTTTAACACCCAATCAAGCGCACTATCGCCTCCACCAACAATTAATACATCTTGATCTTTAAAATCGTCCATACGACGAACTGAATAATGAACTGACTTACCCTCAAAGGCTTCAATTCCCTCAACTGGTGGGCGTTTGGGCTGAAATGAGCCACCACCAGCAGCAATAACAACAACAGGAGCTAAAAAAACTTCACCCTCATCGGTTATTACTTTAAAACTATCATCATCTAATTTTTCAACACTTTCAACCATTCGATTATAATGGAATTGCGGGCTAAACGGCTCAATCTGCTTCAACAAATTATCGGTAAGCTCTTGCCCAGAAACAACAGGAAAACCCGGAATATCATAAATTGGTTTTTCAGGATAAAGCTCCGCACACTGTCCACCAGGTCGATCTAAAATATCAATCAAATGACATTTTAAATCCAGCAAACCTAGTTCAAACACAGCAAATAACCCAACAGGCCCAGCACCAATGATTATCACATCAGTAGATATTTCTTTAACTGTCATTATTTTTACTTCTTATCTTTTGTATGAATTTGACCAAGCACATAAGCACCAACCATACCTGCAATGCCCCCAACAACTAATTGACTTACATCAAAGTTAAGCATTTTTATAAAATATTGCAAAATAACCAACGTAATTACTGCTGCCAGCGCACCGTAAGCAATTGCTTTCCAAGAATATGGCATTTTATAATTCCTTTAAAAATCTTTTGATTATGAACTAATTAGACTTTATTTTTACAAAAACCAACATTTTTCATTAGCTGGATTATTTTTTTTACGTATATAAGCAAGTCATGATAGAACAAATCACCTCTTGGACAAAACATATTCCATTTACGAAATATATTCCAGTGGCATTTGTACTTCTTTGGGCAACAGGCTTCATCGGCGCACGATATGCCATGCCCTATGCCGAACCTTTTGCATTTTTATCGCTTCGTTTTGTTGCTACTCTTATCATTTTGGGGCTTTTTTTACTTTTTACAAAAGCAAAATGGCCAAACAAAACATCAACCTTTTATGCCCTATTAACTGGTGCTTTTATCCATACAATCTATCTTGGGTCAGTTTTTTGGGCAATCAAAAAAGGCTTACCTGCAGGTTATGCTGGCATTATTGTTGGCCTCCAGCCAATAATAACTGCCATTCTGGCTGTGCAAATCATTGGGGACAGGATAGCAAAAACCCAGATATTTGGGCTTATTATTGGCTTAATTGGCGTTAGCATGGTAATTTTACCTAATATTCCAGCTAATGAAAATACCAATATTATATTCAATGCATTTGTGGTTTTTGCTGGAGTAGTATTTTTTAGCCTTGGTGCTATTTTACAGAAAAAACATGCAAATAGCGAAACACTTATTAGCACAATTTGGCTGCAATATTTGGGTGCATTAGCCTTATCCCTTCCTATTGCATTAATGTTTGAAACATTTGCATTTGAATGGAATGGCGAGTTGATTTTTGCTTTTATTTGGCTGGTATTGGTTTTATCAATTGGAGCAATTTTATTACTAATGGTAATGATAAAAGCTGGCGAGGCAACAAAAGTAGCCTCGTATTTTTATCTTGTACCAGCCATTACCGCAATTTTGGCCTTCATTTTATTTGGTGAAAACCTAAACTTAGTGCAGCTAGTTGGCATGCTTATCACAACTATTGGAGTAGCCTTGGCAACCGTTTTGGTAAAAAAACAACATAACCAATAGGCTTATTTAAACTCAGCTTATTCTATCCCTGCCTTGCAGGAACATGAACAACCAAACCATCAAAATCATCGCTTATTTTTATCTGGCATGACAGGCGTGAGTTATCTTGCACTTCTGATGCAAAATCTAACATATCCTCTTCATTTGCCGATGGTTCGCCCGTTTTTTCAACCCATTCATTATCAACATAAACATGACAAGTTGCACATGTGCATGCTCCACCACATTCACCAACAATACCTTTTATGCCATTTTGAATAGCTACTTCCATAATAGTAGCACCATTTGCTGCTTCGATTTCATGACGAGTGCCATCTTTTTCAACAAAAATAATTTTAGTCATTAAGTATTCTCCACCTAGTCTATGCTTTAATTGGTTTTGTAGTATGGCATATACCATTAAAATAGCTTTCATCAAGATAGCTATAAAAAATATTCTTATTGTGAAATATTTGCGATATATTCTCTTGCCTCTTCAACAGAAAAGCCAATATCAGCTATTGTTTCAGATGAAAAAACACCATTTTTTGCAAAATCATCTTTAGCATCAATAATAGAGGACATTATAGTCTTTGCACCCACCCCTCTTGCTACTTTAAACAGGCTATCAAGGTCAGACTTGATTTCATTTTTATCAATGCAAAGACAAAGACGAAGAAAAGTAGATTTTGCAGTGTTAGAAAAACTATTTAACATTTCGATTTCTAAATTTGCATCGCCAATTGACATTTTTGATAAATAAACAAGATCAATAATTCTATCATTTGCAACACTAACTTTTGACTTAGAAGCTGCATGTCTGCTTGCTAGTTTTCTCATTTTTACTCCAAACTCTATATAAACTACCCTAAAATGATTATAACTCATTGATATGAACACTGACTTAAAAAAATATTTCTTCTAATATATTGGGTTTTCCTAAGACTTAATTCAAAAATTAACCATTTATTAATAAAAGTTAACCATTTTTTAAAAAAGCTTCCTCAAATAGCAATTCTACTATATAAATGTGTCCAATAGCGCACGGCGGCGCGGTTTGCATTTGCTTGAAAGCACTTATAGACGTTGCTTTCATTTAGTTTCTCATCTTTTGATGACATGCTATTTAAATGCTCGTTTCGCCATATTTAATCAGTACCACCATGGCTTATGGCCGTGAAAATCAAGAGTTGTAAATAGTATGGCTAAACAATCGACAACACCAAAAAATGATCCTGCAGCACTAGCTTTTTCAGCAGTTGAAAATGCTCTAAAGGATTCAATTTTAAGTGAGGATGATTCAAAAGAATCTTCAAAAAAGAAAACCAAAAAGCCCTCTAGTACTCGAGACAATGTGGCTCAAAAAATTGCTAGCAAAACAAAAGCAAGTGCCAACGACAGCCAAGACAAATTTAATATAACTAAAAGTGCTGCGAACCGAAATGATGCCTCTAATTTATTGTATAAATTACAAAGTAAATCATCATCTACTCCTTATTGGGTTGCAACTCTTTTTTCACTTTTATGGCTTGGTGGAACAGGCTTTGTTGCATGGCTTAGATATGGTGATCAAATCACAAATATTGCAAAGCTAGTTCCATTTACAAAAACAATTGAATTTGCCTCTCTATTAGCTATCGCATTTTTACCAGTTTTAGGCTTTTTTGCACTTGCTATTCTTGTGCGACGTGCTGCCGATTTACGCCTTGCAGCCAACTCAATGACAGAAGTTGCAATTCGCCTTGCTCAGCCAGAAAGTTATGCCGTTGATAAAATTGCAACTGTTGCTCAAGCAGTGCGCCGTGAAGTAAACGCACTTGGTGATGGCCTCGATAGAGCTTTAACTCGCGCAGGTGAATTAGAAGTAATGGTGCATAATGAGGTAACATCACTTGAAAATACTTATGCAAATAATGAAACCCGCCTTCGCTCACTAATTGAAGAACTAAGTGCACAGCGTGACAGCGTTATCACTAACTCTGACAGAGTGCGTGACGCAATTGCTCAGGCACATACTTTAATGATCGAAGATATGGACAGTGCTAGCTCTTCTCTTTCTTCAGCCATTACTAGCCATAGCCAAGACGCAGTTCAATCACTTCAACATAACACAAACCTGCTTGAAACTAGCTTTAATGAAAAGTCTCAAAATTTCATCACCTTGATGGATAATCGCACAACTGATCTTATTAGCTCCATTGATATGAGTTCTGAGAAACTAGAGCTAACTTTAAATGATGGCACAACTTCTATTGAAAATAGTTTTGGCAACCGCACCCAAGAGCTTAGCAATATTCTTGATGATAGGCTTTTGGCAATGAATGAGGGTTTTAACTCAGGAGTGCTTTCAATTTCGCAATCTATTGATCTAAAGTCTAATGATTTGTCATCATCACTTGAACAGTCTGGCTCTGTAGTAATTGCTCAGCTTGAAACTAGTGCCCAAAGTGCAAGTGCCTCTTTGGAAGCAGTTGGAACTCATATATCTAATGATTTAAACCAAAGAACTAATAGCCTAGAGCAAATGATTAGCGCAACCACTGATCGTCTTGATGAAACCCTGTCTATTAAATTCAATACCATGGATTCTCGCCTAAATACCTCAATCATTCAAATTGGTGGAGCAACCGATGAGGCAAGTGAACAGTTCAGCAAAATACTTGATGAAAGCGGTAAAGAGAACCTTGCTAGCCTTAATGCCAGAACCGATGAAATATCACTCATTCTTTCTTCAAGAATAAAAGAGATGGACGATATTATTGGTGTAAAAGGTGAAAAAATCATCATTTCTTTGAATTCTCACACCGATGATTTTAATTCTGGTGCAAATCTTCTAACCATTGCACTTGATGAAAAAACAGCACTATTAAATGAAACGCTAAGTTCTAAAACCTCAAGCCTTTCAAGTTCAATTGAGCAAAAGACTAAACTTTTAGACAAAACACTTCTAACTCATACAAAAACATTATCTTCTAGCTTTAATGACCAATCTGAGCAGCTATCCAAAACTATAGACGTGCAGGTTAATGAAGTTAGATCACACACAAATAATGCAGTTCGCTCTATTTCTGAAACAATGGAAATGCGCACAAAAGATATGGGTGATGTGGTCACTTCAAAAATAAAACAAGTTAACGAGGATATTGGCAAACAGGTTGATAATAGCATTGCACGTTTAGCCGATGCAGAATCTGGCCTAAATAATCGCATAGAACTTGCAACAAGCTCGATTGAAGAAAGCACAGAAAAAACGGCCAAAATTATTGAAACTGGTGTAGATGACGCTCGCCAATCAATAACAGAAATGGTTGATGATCGCCTTGGTACTTTACCAGAGGCAATAACAGCACGTGCAGAAATTACCGCTGACCGCCTTACTGCTTTGAGTGAAGATATAAATTCCTCCATAACTCAATCAATGAGCGATCTTGAAACTAGTGCTACTAAGATTGAAAAAACAATCGGCACTTCATTAGCCAGTGTTTCTGTAACAATTTCAAATGATGTAGAACAAACTGCGGCTCGCATGGACATAACTGTTCGCTCTGCACTTGACCAAGTTAAAGAAGCAGCACGCCATATTGAAGATTTGGTTGAAGTGCGTGCGCTTGAAACAGCAAAAACCCTTGAGGCAAAAGTTGAGCAAATGAATGAGGCTATCACTAGTCAAACAAATAATTTTGCTTCAATCATTAGCGAAAAATCACAAGAGCTTGATAGCACTCTAAAAGGCCACTCAAATATATTGAAAGATGCATTAGGGCAGAGTTCAGCAGAGGCAGAAGAATTAATGTCAGCCTCAACTGGGCGGATATTAGTTGACGTGAACGAAGCCCTTAAGAAGTTAAATGACAGCAACCTATTCTTACAGCGCGTGCTTGAAACATCTTCTACCAACCTTTCTGAAATGGAAACTTCGGTTGCCAACCACACTTCATCTTACGCTAGCGTTGTTAAAGAAGCAGTACTTGGCACTAAGCAAGCAGGTGAAATGGTTGGTGAGCATGTTGGTGCTTTCCAAGCAACCATTCAATCTGTTACCTCTGAATTTAGCACCATGTTAAATGAGCTAAATGAGCAAACACAAAGCATCAATCAAGCATCAAATAACCTTGATAATGCAGGAAGCTCAACTATTGATAACTTAAAAAACCGTGAGCTAGCGATGAGTGAACTTGCAAAAAGTTTCACCTCAAGAGCCGATGAAATTGATGTTCGCATGCATTCATTTGCTTCAAATATTGCTTCAACAATATCTGAAACAGAGCAACGTCTTGAAACAGCTCAAAAAGCAATGCAAGAAAGTTTAAATTCTTCAACCATCACTGTAGCAAACCGTCTTGATAAATTCAACGATGCGACGGATCAGCTGGGGTCTGTTGCCTCTGAGAAATTACACAAAGTGCAAGATGATCTTGTTAATGAGATGAATGCAGCACTTCAAAATGCAACAAACCGCTTCAACCAGACAGCAAATGAAATGCGCTCTACAGCAAATCAAGTTAACGAGGAGCTAGAGGCAACTCGTACTGAATTGCAGCGCTCAATGAATGATTTGCCAGAAGAAACTCGCACCAGTGCTGCTGCTATGCGCCGGGTAGTGGCTGAACAAATAGAGGCATTAAATGAGTTAAATTCTATAGTTCGAAATCAGCGCAGTACCAATGATATTAGTGCATCACGCCTAACTCGTGCAGAACGCAACATATCGACACTTGCTCCGCAGACATTTGCTCCGCAGACATTTGCTCCTCAGACACCTGCCACGCAGATGCCTGTCACGCAGAAGACTGCCACGCAGATGCCTGCTTCACAAGAAAATATTTCGACAATCGCTCAACCTGTTATGCAAAAACAAGCACCAGAAAAAACCAGATCAGGGAATTTTTCTTTAGCTGAACTTTTACGTAAGCCAAATCAAGATCAACAACAGGTACAACAAGAAGCAATTATTGCGAAAGATGATACTGTTTCTAATGAAAAACATAAAAACTGGTTAAGTGATGTTTTACGCAATGCAAGCGCAAAACAAGATGAAGCTCCACAACCTGAGATTAATCTATCTAACCTTACGCAAGAAATAAGCAATGCTGTAGATAACCAAGCATTAAAAGATGCTTGGCAACGCTTTCAAAATGGTGAGGCAAACGTTTTCTCACGCCGAATTTACACATTATCTGGGCAAGGCACGTTCGATCAATTGCGCTCAAGACTTCAAAATGATATAAATTTTGCTCAAAATAGCTCTGCCTATATTAATGAGTTTGAACAATTGCTTACCAAAACTATTGAAGATTCAACTGAAAAAAATAGCGCAATTGATTTATTAACCTCAGAAAAAGGCAAAATATTTACAATGCTTGCTCATGCTAGTGGTCGTTTGAGCTAAGATAGTCTTTTTATTAAAAAAAACGGCCTCATTATTATGAGGCCGTTTTTATATTAACATGCTAAATTATTTATTTTTTTGCTCTTCTTATCCGTCGGCGTTCACGTTTTAATGGCTTTTTAGGTGTTTGGGTCCATTTAATAAGTTCAAATTGACCCTCAACAGTTTCAGCTATTGCTGTACAGCTTTCAACCCAATCACCAGTATTTATATATTGAACACCATGATTATTGTTTATATCTGCGTGATGAATATGGCCACAAATAACCCCATCTACGCCGGTTTGTTTTGCTTCATAAGCCAAAGCCTCTTCAAAACGACCCATGATACTAACTGCACCTTTAACCTTATTTTTTGCCCAAGCAGAAAGCGACCAATAACTAAAGCCCATACGTCTTCGGCCCCAGTTAATCACTATATTTGTACGAAGCGCAAAATTATATGCCCAATCACCAACATGCGCCAACCATTTAGCATGGCGAACCACAACATCAAATTGATCTCCATGAATAACTAGATAAGTCTGCCCCTGCAAACTTGTATGGATTGCACGATCAACAAACTCTATTTCGCCAAAATATGTACCCAGATATTCACGCATAAATTCATCATGATTTCCGGGCAGGTAAATAACACGAGTGCCGTTTGCAGCTTTATCTAATAATATTTGCGCCAACTCATTATATTCACTCGGCCAACGCCATTTTTTTTGTAATCGCCAACCATCAACAATATCACCAACCAGATAAATCATTTCTGCGTCGTGTTTTTTTAGAAAATCTAGCAAACGTCCAAGCTGGATTGTCTTCATTCCCAGATGAACATCTGAGATAAATAACGCCCTGACTTTTCTTATTTTTTCATTATCCACAATAAAACTCACCATCGTTTATCAATTACTGATAGTTATTAGCCAAAAGTTGCTAACATTCAAATAAGAAACATAATTACTGCAATAATCATCAATATTGCTAGAAAAATTCCTAAAAATCTTTCTGTCCCTGTATGTTTCAAAAAGACTTGCAATTGTTTACCAAAAATCATCCAAGCACTAGTTGAAAGAGGCGACATAATAAAACAGCCTAAGGTCAATAATAATAAACTAGCAAACCGCCCCTCACCAGAGGCAACAAAAGCTCCAATAAAACTAATTGCCATTGCCCATGCTTTTGGGTTTATCCATTGAAATAATGCCGCTTCATATAATTTCATTGGACGCTCAGCACCGCCAATGTCTCCAATTTTTATACCCAGCAAATTCCAAGCCATATATAAAAAATAAGCAGCAGCAAAATATTTCAATAAAGTTTTTAGAATAGGAAATATTTCAAAAACTTCACCAATTCCCAAACCTACAAAAAACACTAAAATTGGAAACCCAAGCGCAATACCAATCCCGTGCGGAGCGGTTTTTGCTAAACCAAATTTTGCAGATGAGGTCATAAGCATAAGGTTATTTGGCCCTGGAGTAAAAAAGGCAGGAAAGGCAATTAAGAAAAATCCTGCTATAAGGTTATAGTCCATTTCAGTTACCAATAGTCTTTTTTAGCTTAACAATTCTATTGTATGATGCCTCAACTTTTGCTCTAAAATCAGGATTGCTATTAGCTTCATTAACAATAATAGCTCTAACTTCATCAGCCAAACCAATGCGATAATTCGCTGTATTTGAAAATAGCAAAATATCTGTACCAGCATTTATAGCCAAGATCACCGTTTCTTTTAAACTAAAGATTTCCCTTATTGCTGCCATTTCCATATCATCACTAATCACCACACCATCAAAGCCGATTTGCTTACGTAAAACTCCAGTTATCCAGTTTACTGAAAGACTAGAGGGTATTTTAGCATTGGGATCAGTTGAGAATTTTTGATGGAATAAATGCCCCACCATTATCATATCAACTTTGCCCTCTTTTACCATCACCCTATAAGGCTCAAGCTCATTTGCCTGCCAAGTTTTTGTTATATCGGTAAACCCCAAATGGCTATCACTTGCGCTCGAGCCATGCCCTGGAAAATGCTTTAATGTGCTAATCACCCCTGCAATTCTATGCGCTGAAACAAAAGCCCATGCGTAACTAACAACCACCTTTGGATCATCACTATAAGAGCGTCCATATTTTGCAATAATAGGATTTTGTTTATTTATATTTAGATCAACCACAGGTCCAAAATTCATGTTTATTCCTAAAGAGGCCAGTGATTTTGCCATAGCATAATAAATTTTATTTGCTCGATTTGGCGATTGTGATTTACCAAAATTTGCCGCCGAAGGGATTTCGGCAAAGCCAACCTTTGAAGTCAACCGCTCAATACTCCCCCCTTCTTGATCTATCGCAATGAATGGAGGAAGAACCGACCCAGCACCCAAAAACCCATCATTCATAGCCTTAACATTAGCAAGGCTTAAGACATTAGTTTTAAGATACATTATCCCACCAATTTTGCCATTTTTTATAAGCGAGCGAGTTTGAATAACCGATTGGGCAGAGGCAGTATTTCCTTGAAAGCCAACCATAATCATCTGACCTGCCATTTGCTCAAGCGAGGCAGATTGCGCTTTCGCCATTTGACTGGGAATAAACGTAAGCAGAGTAAAAAGAATAATATTCAGGGCAAATCTAATTATTGAAAATATCTTAGTCAAAACAAACACCTATTCACAATTTATGAATCAAAATCTAAACATTATAATTATCTACAACAAAAATAAGGGCGGCACTATGTCCGCCCAAAAAATCTATCTATTTTGACGATTTTTAATCAAATCATCAACAACACTCGGGTCAGCTAATGTTGAAATATCGCCAAGTGAGCTATAATCATTTTCTGCAATTTTACGCAAAATACGGCGCATAATTTTACCTGAGCGAGTTTTTGGCAAACCCGGAGCCCATTGAATATGATCTGGGGTGCAAATAGGGCCAATTTCTTTACGCACATGTTTACGCAATTCCGCCCGCAATTCCTCAGTTGGCTCATCTCCAGACATCAAAGTAACATAACAATAAATGCCCTGCCCTTTAATATTATGCGGATAGCCAACAACTGCTGCTTCTGCAACTTCTGGGTGCGAAACAAGCGCACTCTCGATCTCTGCTGTGCCAATGCGGTGACCTGAAACATTAAGCACATCATCAACCCGACCCGTAATCCAATAATAGCCGTCCTCATCACGACGGCAGCCATCACCCGTAAAATAATAGCCCTTATATTGCTCAAAATAGGCTGAAACAAACCGCTCATGATCGCCATAAAGTGTGCGCATCTGCCCTGGCCAACTATCTTTGATGGCCAACACACCAGCTGCAGCAACTTGGGTAATCTCCTTGCCGTTATTTGGCTCGAGCAATATTGGCTGAACACCAAAAAACGGCTTAGTTGCCGATCCCGGTTTAGTCGCAATAGCCCCTGGTAATGGCGAAATCATTATTCCGCCAGTTTCTGTTTGCCACCACGTGTCAACAATGGCGCAATTCTCATGGCCAACATGTTTATGATACCAAAGCCAAGCCTCGGGGTTAATCGGCTCACCAACCGAGCCAAGAATTCGCAGCGATGAAAGGTCTGCCCCATCAACAAACTCATCACCCATGCCCATAAGCGCACGAATTGCGGTTGGCGCAGTATAAAAAATATTGACCTTATGTTTGTCAATAACCTGCCAAAACCTCGAAGCATCAGGATAGGTTGGCACGCCTTCAAACATTAGGGTTGTTGCGCCATTTGCTAGCGGGCCATAAACAATATATGAATGCCCCGTCACCCAGCCAACATCGGCCGTACACCAATAAATATCACCATTTTTATAATCAAAAACTTTTTCATGCGTCATTGCTGCATAAAGCAAATAACCGCCTGTGGTATGTAATACACCCTTTGGTTTGCCAGTTGAGCCAGAAGTATAAAGAATAAAAAGCGGATCTTCGGCATTCATAGGTTCAGCTGGGCAATCAGCCGAAACTTTAGCCATTTCCTCTGAATAATGATAATCACGCTCCGCATCAAAAGCCACATCACCGCCAGTTCGCCTAACAACCAAAACTTTAATGTTAGAAAGATCTGCCAAAGCCTCATCAACATTAGCTTTAAGCGGCACTTTTTTGCCCCCACGCACTGCCTGATCTGCAGTAACAACAACACTAGTATCACAATCAATAATCCGGCTTTTTAGTGCTTCTGGGGAAAATCCTCCAAAAACCACCGAATGAATTGCGCCAATTCTAGCGCAAGCCAACATTGCATAGGATGCTTCAGGAATCATTGGCATATAAATGCAAACTCTATCCCCTTTTTTAACGCCCATATTTTTATAAACATTAGCCAGCTTGCAAACTTCTTCATGCAATTCTTTATAGCTGATATGGCGGCTTTCATTAGGGTCATCACCTTCCCAAATAATTGCGCTTTGATCGCCTCGCTTCTCTAAATGCCTATCAATGCAATTTGCAGCAACATTTAATTCGCCATCTTCAAACCATTTAATTGAAATATCTGGATAAGAAAAACTAGTATTTTTTACTTTTGTAAATAGTTTAATCCAATCAAGTCGCTTTGCCTCATGTCCCCAAAATTTATCAGGATCATCTACAGAAGCCTCATACATTTTTTGATATTGATCTGGGCTAGTAAGTGTGTTTGCGCTTATTCTAGCTGGCGGTTGAAAAATTTTATCGCTCGTCATTATAATCTCCCAATTATATGATTTTTAATGCCCTCACTCTCTTTTAACCCTCTCATAAGTTTGGAGCAAGTATATGCTTCACTTCAATGTAACTTTTTTCAGTTAGGCTGTAAAAAACAAAGAAACCAAGAGACTATCGTGACACAAAATAATATTACCACCTCAAATTTCAGACCAGCAACTCACAGTGATGTAAATCAGGTTCATAAATTACTAATGCAGGCAATTGATGAATCGCCATATTATTTAGACGAGTTTAAAGAGTTTGAAAGATCTCGCCTCTCAAAAAACTACCTCTATGCTCTGATAGAGGAAGATCCAAATCATATTATGATTATGGCGGACGAAGCTAAGACCATTGGCTTTATGATTAGTGGACCCGAACTTGGAACTCTTTGGCTATATTGGTCATATTTATTGCCAAACTACCGCAAAGGCATGTTAGCAATGAGTGCAATGTTAGCATTTATTAAACATTGGGATAATGGGCGTTTTCACAAAATTGCTACCTACACCAAACATGGCAATAGAGCTGCAGAAGTTTTAATGAAACGAGCTAAATTCAAGCATATTTGCACGCTAGAAAACCATATTTTTGGTGAGGATTATTTCTTTTATGAACGCCCTCTAATCAAGGTTAGTGATGGCTATGACAGAGGATTAAATGTTAAAGGAAGATTTGGACGTTTCAAACACAAAATGAAAAACCTATTAGGGCTTAGTAGATAAAGATAGATTGCGCTTCAACGCCGAGTATATTGAAACATCAACTTTTGCAAATTTTAAAGCCGTGAACCACAAAGCAATTGACCAAATTGTAATTGAGCCTAACGCCGCCCATGCTGCACCATTCAATCCATAACTGGGCACAAGCAGGTAATTTAAAACTACAAGACTAACTAACCCAAGAGCAACAGCTGGCAGGCTTGCAAATGGTTTATCATGAATGGATAACACCAAAGATGCCGGCCCGAAAATTGAGCGTACCAATAATGCACCACATAAAATTACTAAAGGGCAAGCACCCGAAATAAATTCTGCTCCAAAAACCTGCAAAATAAATTGCCCACCAATAGCTACCCCAACAACCAAAACAAATGCTAGAGCTGTTGCAACCAAATTGGCCTCACCTATTTTATGCAAAAACCCTTCTCTATCATCATTAGCCTCTGATTCAAACATATCAGGAAGCGTGACCGCATAAACCGCAGCAACGCCAAACGAAACAAGCATAAATATTCGCCCAATAACACCAAACACAGCCAACTCGCTTGGCTCTAAATATGATGAGAGAATAATTAAATTTATTTCAAAAAAGAAGTCAGTAGCCATTGCAATCAAAACCCAAGGGGTAGCAAATCGCCACCAGCGTTTAGTTTCTGCTGGTCGTTTTTCAACCATGTCTGGAATTTGTTTTATTGTTTTTAAAACTATAAAAAATTGACCTATAGCAATAATAACAAACCCCACAGACATAAACGACATCATTGTTACAAGAGCCGGCTCAGCAAATAGAAAAGCTGCAAAAACAAACGAGAGAAGAACTAATACTGGTCTAAAAAGTGCGTCTGCAAGAAAACCCAAGAAAGGCCTTTTTAATCCAACTAAAGTTGCGCCATTAACATAAAAAATAGCAATAGCAATTGCAATAATTGTAATTTGCAACCAATATTCTTTTACTAATTGCCCAATTTCGCCAAACATATTTGCACTTGGTACAATCAATATTATAACCAGCCCCCCCATAATCAAAACATGGCTATAGGCACGGAATAAGAATTTCCTCAACATTAACCCATCATTTTTTGCCCGATATTCAGCAACAAAATACGTGCTAATTGTCTGAAAACCCAACGGCAAAAAAGCCATAATCAGGCTCATTACTGCCATTACAAGCATAAATTCACCAAGAATATGAGCCCCCCATAATCTTGCAATTGCAGCCTGAACAACAAAGATAATCCCCGCCCCAGCAACACGAGCGGCAAAAAGCAAACTAGATTGAGAAGCTAAACGCCTACGAAAATTCATCTTTCCTCACGTTTTTGATCTGGCTTTGCTAAATTTGAGAGAAACCCAGATATATAATGCTTGAAATTTAACAGCCTATCTCTCGCAAAAAAAGCCAAACTTCCCATTATAAGTGGCAATGTATGACTTGCATAATTAGCAACCGCTGGCACTGGTGCAATCACACCTGCACTACCTACCATGCCTTTTTTAAACTGATGCAACCCTTGAAAACCATCTGTACCGCCAAGGTCATAATATTTTGCCGAATTATTATCTCTTAGCCAACGGATAATTTGATAGTGAATAAAATAACCAGCTCTTAATTTTAATGCTTCATGCGATGTAGCCCCATAAAGATAAACCGCCGTTTCACCAGCTTTAAAAATAATTGCCCCAGCAACAATTTTTGCTCCTTCTCTAACAAAAAATAATTCTGGCCTCAAACTTTTGTCTTTTATTGCCATCAACTCATCAATTGTATCTTCATAAGCAGAGTGATCGGCAAATTTTTTGCGATCATTCATCTGCTCATAAAGTGATTTAAACTCATCAATACGCTCAGGCTTAGCATGTTCAAAATGCAAATCTGCCTTCATAGATTTATTCAAATGATAACGCCATTTTTGGGCAAAACTTTTACGAATTTCCTCATCATTTTGGCGTAAATTCACAAAATAACGATTTGGGAACTTCAATTGTGATCCCTTATTAAAACCACGCTTCATTAAATACTCAAATTCAGCATTATTTTTTGCATGTGAGGCACGAGGCAAAATGGAAACCATCATTTTGCGTTTTTTATCATATTCTTCAAGCAATGCTTCAACACAGGCGGCATAAATCTCATCTTTATCATCAGCCCCATGATCTTTAAGCAATGGCCCCCACTTTAAAATTGCAATATGCCCCAATTTTAATGGCAAAGCCTGCACCAGCACTAATGCGCCGCCAGTTATTTCACCATTATTAAAGAATAACACAGGCTCTAAAGCAACATTTGGCCAACGATTTTTTGAAAACACATAAAGCTGTTCCTGACATGCTCCATCAAAAGAGCTAATCACTTCGTCCCATCTATTACCGCTTATATGCTTTATTTCTAGCGTTTTCCCTATAATTCTTGCATTTTTCTTCACTTTTTGCCCTTGCAAAGATTCTGCTTCAATGTTGTTATGTTCACTAATATAAGTCATCTTGATGCTTTTTAAATGATAATTAAATCCACAATATATCGTACCTGCTAATGATTTATCTATTGTTAGATTTATCATTGAAAATATCTATTATATGGTAACTAAATTATGACTGGTTAATTATATGGACATAATACTTGGTGCAGGAATTATTGGAGTTAGCACCGCCCTTCACCTGCAATCACGTGGCCGCAATGTTATTTTGATTGATAAAAACGGCATTGGCAACGAAACTAGCCATGGCAACGCTGGCCTAATTGAGCGCACTGATTTATTGCCTAGGTCTTTTCCTCGTAATTTTTTTGAAATCTTAGAATATGCCACCAACAACAATTCCGCTCTTCATTATAAGATGAGTGATATTATTGCTCTTGCACCATGGCTATATAGCTATTGGCGCAATTCAAGTGACAAAAATGTTGAAATTATTGCCAATAAAATCTCACCATTATTCCTAAACTGCATTAATGAGCATGAAGCCTTTGCCAAAATAGCAAACACAAGCGATTTAATAAAAGATGACGGCTGGCTTCATCTTTCAAAAGACCCTAAAAAGCTCAAAAATGCAATGGCGGGGGTGGAGCGAGCAATAAAAGCAAACATGAGGGCAAAAATATTAGACAGCAATCAAATTGCTAGAGCAGAGCCATTATTAAGAGAAAAATTTGCTTGGGGTATTCATTGGCAAGATTCTGCTTCAATTACAGATCCGGGAAATTATGTAAAAAAACTAGGCGAAGCGTTTATTGCTTTAGGTGGAAGTTTTTTAAAAGGCGATGCAAAAAGCCTAAAACAAGTAAAAAATGGCTGGCAAATTCAAACTGAAGAAGGAAAAATATCTGCAAAAAACATTGTGTTAGCACTTGGTCCATGGGCAGACGATATTTATAAACCCTTAGGTTATAAAATTCCATTTGCTGTTAAACGTGGTTACCATATGGAATAT
>JAMONZ010000082.1 GCA_027066315.1 Hyphomicrobiales bacterium | reverse complement strand
CCCTCAATCATTCTTTTGCTAATAGCTTCTCTTGCCTTAGAGTTTGCTATGGCTATGGTAAAATATTTATCAGACTTATCTGACAGGAACTGTTCTTCTGAAATAATCTTGCGCCCCATCATCATATCGTTTTGAGGATCACTCGTTACAAAAAATATTTGCTCCTGTTCTAGCTTAGGGAATGATTCTAACAAAATAGGCATAATATCTCTTGCAAAGCTACCAGCACCAACAATAGCATATATTTTTTTCATCTTATCCATGTGATATTTTTTCTACTTAAATTTTAATAATTATTTTTGGACTGCTCCAAATAACGTATAAAAATATTATAAGAACAGTATGAAAAAAGCAAATTAAGTTAGTTTAAGTTAAAACATCTGATTAAGCATTTTACCTCCGATACAATCGCCAGACATGTGGCTAAAATCATTGGTGTGAACCGTAAAATTGCAATTTTTTATTTTCATAAACTTTGAGAACTTATTGCCTATTATTGCAAGCAAGAAAAAAATGACGTTTTTGATAGTGAATTGGGTAAAACTTAAAGGGCATAACTAAGTGCTGCTAAATTTTCAAAAGATGGTCGGTTTATTCCACGCTCAATTTTGCTCAATGCAACAGGTGAGAATTCAGCAATTTCTACAAGCTCGTCTTGCGTAATTCCAAGGCTTTTACGAGCAGCTTTTAGACGTAAGGGTAATTGCTTTGTAGCTATGTCTGCTAGATTACGTGGTTTCATACCTATCTGATGAGACGGATTTCAACTAGTATACATATCCACAAGTATTACTTTTGATTGAAATTAGTATTATTATACGGCATTAAGCTAATAACTAATACTATAGGAATGAAGATGATTAAAAAACTAGCTATATTTACTCTTTCTTTGAGTTCATATTTTTTCTTTACGGGGTTGGCTTTTGCAGAAATTGCAGAAGAATGTAGCGATAATCAAATTATACGTGCGCAAGAACTCATGAAAATCTCAAGCTTAAAAATTGTTAAAGCTAACATTGGCGGAGTTGGAGTGCAAAGCATCATGAGCTCGTGTGAATATAATCCAGAGGATCAAAAACTTCTTGTTTCAATGACTGTTGGTTGGAACGGTGCAATTAGGCGAAAGAATTATTATGAAGTTACTGGAGAACTGTTTACTCCAGTGACTGGAATCGGGGCAGAATTTCGAATGATATCTGCAAATGAAAAAGCTGAGAAATTGGCTTTTTGGAAGAATCTCGGGACACTGGCTTTAGATATATCCTCTGATAAATAAAATTTCATTATTATTAAAGTTAAATATAAAGGTTCATTAAAATATACTCCTTAGGTCATTGAAAACATTGGCGCACCCGAGAGGATTTGAACCTCTGACCTCTGCCTTCGGAGGATTCTGGATTTCCTCTACCCATTGATTTTGTTACATTTTTCATTTTCTGGATTTTCTCCTTTTGCTCTGTTTTGCCTTGGTTTTCTATGCATTTCATTTCGTTTTACGAACGTTTGGCGAACGCCCAATATTTGCAGCCATATCTTGAACGTCTTTATCGTCAACGTGAGAATAGACGCTAAGAATGGTTTGATATGTGAGAGCCATATAGGCCATTATGGAACGGATGCTGTAACCTTCTTGCACAAGCTCACTCACTCTTGTATGGCGCAAGGTGTGGGGCGTTACATCCTCCAACTCTGCTCGAGCCGCTGCAGCCCTGAAACCGTTGTCGATTGACTTTACACGTTTATCGATTTTGGTTTTGCAGTGAAAAACATAAGATGACTGATTGCTATAACGTCTAGATCGTCTGATGAGGAATTCACGTAACTTCGGCGGCATTGGGATATGAGGTCGTCGCTTATTGCTCTCATCTAGATCAGGATCGCGAAAGTCGATGGTATTTCGGTCAAAGTCAATTTGTTCCCATTTCAAATCCATGATAGCTGCTTTACGTGCGCCACTATAATAGGCGATTACAATGTATAGCGTGAGTTGAAAACGTGACCTAAAATTCCCCCTTGCATACCACAGTAGTTTTGCGACTTCATGACGCTTTAAGAATTTCTTGCGTGAGACGTTTTTGATAGGGATTTTTGGGAACTTAAATTCCTCAAGACGTTTCATTGAAACTGCGTGTTTTACTGCAGCCCTTAGGTCATTTAATTCTCTTTTGAGCGTTCCTTTGGCACGTTCTTTTTGATCGCAATAAATTTGTATAGTCTCGTCATTGATCTCAGCGATAGAAGTGGTCAGCCAAAAATTGATCAGGTGTACTAAGGAATAACTTAGACGAACCGCACTCGGCTTTCCAGCCTTATGTCTCGCATAGTCATCCAAAACTTGGAGAGTTTGAACTCTATGAGCTGGCAAAGATATTCCCACTTGCCCAGCACGGAGCTCCCTCATTTTTTCTTCACGGAATGCCTCAGCTTTTTCAGTGTCCGATGTACCTGTGCAGACGTAACGTGGCTTTCCTGATCGGGGATCTTTGTAGCGTAGGTACCAATATTTGGATTGGGCAATTTCATCTGTTGATTTATGGCGTCTTGTTTTTTTAACGAGCTTTGATCCTGCATATTCTCTGGGCATGGCTGATACATGTTCCTATCGATAAAGTCTGTAATTGCATCGGACGGCAGTAAATAGTTTGCGCCTATTCGCACATGTTTGAGTGAGTTGCTTAGTAGTAGGTTTCGAATGCGCCTTTCGGGCCAACCGCTGGCAAGGGCAAGTTGCTTAGGTGTTAATAATTCTGGTGTAGACAATTGCATATCCTTTCATTATTATCACAAATAGCAACAATAAGTCAATTATGGTATTTATAATACAAAATAGGTATGAAAACGTAACATGTCAACACTTTTATTTGGTTTAGGTAATCGATTGCGGATTAAAAGAATGAATGCGGGTTATTCGCAAACGAAGATGGCGGCCAAGCTGAATGTGTCCGATAGAACCTATAAATTCTATGAACTCGAAAAAACTGAGATGCCAGCATCAAAGCTTGTACAGTTTTGCAAAATATTCAAACTCGAAATTGCTTGGCTTTTAACAGGTAACGGACCCGAAAAAGCAATCTCGGAACACGATCTTCTTGAAGAGGTAATCGTTGCCACAATCAAAGCTATGGGTGATCATGCGCTTACGCAGAAGCCTGAAAAATT
Source organism: Hyphomicrobiales bacterium (assembly GCA_027066315.1). GTDB lineage: Bacteria > Pseudomonadota > Alphaproteobacteria > Rhizobiales > Devosiaceae > S141-66. The sequence goes on along the minus strand of JAMONZ010000082.1, from coordinate 24,809 downwards.
GGCCAAACAAATCCGTTTTGTTTACGACCAGGCAGCAGACAAAGGAGAGGATCCATGGGATGCCGCAGAAACACTTGCAGGGCTTTTGCCATAATAGGAGATACTAAATGACCGAGCTAGAAGAACACTTGAACAAGGCAATAAATCTTATTCTTTCAATCGGAGTAATAATGCTCATAGCTGCTATAAGCGGCCTCATGTTTTTGAACATCGTGGGAATGCTCAAGTTTGAACTTTCCTCAGTGGGGCTGGCACTGATCGTAATATGTGGTTTGGCGTTTATTGTTGCAAGCAAAATAATGTGGCGGGTTATTTCAAATTACGGAACTTCAAAAAAGCGGCTATTTTATGTATTTAACAAAGACGTAAAACGCTTGGAATAGTAAAGTTGTATCATTTAGGCAAAAGTGCTCATAGATAAAAATGCCAAGCAAACCAACCTAAGTTTTGTCAATCTAGACAAGTATCATCTGGCAAATTTTTTAGATACACAAATAACCATTGTGTCTTGCCGCCGACCTTGCCCCCAACTTAGATCTGAGCTGCTACCACCAAAACATCATCAGCATTAAGCACCGCAATAGCTTTTTTAAATTGAGGACGTTTATGAGTATCTTTGCCGCTAGCCTTTTCAGAATATATTAGTTCGCACCCTTCGGCCTTCAGAGCGACAAGCTGACGGTTTAATTTTTATTGTTGAATGCTAACCGTGCATATCCAATTTTCATATCTGCATTATCAAACAAAATCCGTTGTGCGCACTACAATATTTCCATTTGAAGCGAATTTCTTAGAGCTGTACTTATCACAAGCAACACTTTTAGCCTCATCCAACCCAAAATCCCGAATCACTTCAAACGAAATCTCCACAACTATCTTAGCAGCGTCTATGGTATCAACCGCCTGTAGATTTTTCCCTGTCAGAGTATCAACTTCTTTCCCTGTAAATCTTAGTGACATAGTATCTTCCTTAGTATGTTAAAGTATGCCCATCATACTGAAACCCCAAAGCCTGTCACAGAAATATGTGCAGGGCGGGTAGTATCCGCGCGTGGACGGATGCGGATTTCAATATCTTGGTCAAAAGCAGTCATAAGACGCATAAGACGCTCAACAGAATATCCTCTAAAATGGCCGCCTAATACGTTAGATAAATCAGATTGTGCAATCCCAATTAAAGAGGCCGCTTTAGTTTGGGTAAGTTTTCTATCTGCAATAAGACGCTTTAATTGAATAACAATATCCGCCTTTAAAAGATGTTCATCAGGATTGGGAAGGCCAATATCTGCAAACACATTCCCGCAACTTTCAATTACTTCATTTTCATGGCTACTCATTTTTAATCCTCCTTTTTCTGTCGTTGTTTATAATGCTCCTCAGCTACCTTTAGTCGCCGTTTTATTAATTCAATCTGCTGTTTTGGTGTTGAAATACCTTTTTTGGATTTCTTTTGAAACACATGTAACACGTAAATAACACCAACAAAACGAACCGTATAAACTGCTCGATATGTATCACCGTCAAAGCCCTCAACAACTTCTAAAATCTGCCTGCCGCCAAAACCTTTAAGGGCTTTAACTGAAGTTGATTCAAGTCCATTTTGAGCTTCATACAATGCTAGCCCCACTCCTTGACGCACTGAATCAGGAAACGCCTGTAAGTCTCGGCGACTAGACCCAACAAACATACAAGTCTTTAAAGCGGGCGGGTTTTTGTTCATATATATATTATAGTGATATTACTATAATTTTGTCAAACTTTTTCCTGACTATTTTATTATAGTGCACTCCATGCACTCCTGCCCCATGGCGAATGTGGGGGTAGTCTTGGCAAGGGGAGGGGTTTTCGCCCGCCCTGCACAAGCGAAGCGCGGAAGGGTGGGGATACCCCTTGCAAATACGGCGGGGCAAAGCCCCTAAATCTGACTAAAAAGACAGTTGACATCAAACCTTCATTACTATATGTCGCATTAGAGAAACGACATGTCGCAAGAATATTACTCATGCCAAGAAGAACAAATGAAGAAGTAGCTGAAATTCTAAATGAATTGTATTCCTCAAAATTTGCGGGAAAAACGGGGCAACGATTTTGTATTCGGGATAAGCACTTACGGGAGTTATTCCCTGTAAGTCGAATAGAAGAATCACGATTTAACGGCCTACAACTTGCAGCTAAAGAGCAAGGGCTATACCTTTTCCAGTTTATTAAAGCTAACGAAGAACAGGTATTCGCCGTGATACGACTAAAAACCATTAATAGATGGAGAACGGTACCAACAAAAATGATGGGTAATTATAAACCGTAATCTTATCAATTCGCAGTTCACAACTATTTATTACGGAACGGACTTGTGCAAATGCTAAGTGTTTGATTTTATAAAGGGCAGGGAAGGGTTGCAAAAGTCATAACTTTTGCAACAGTCATTAGCCATAGAATAAATTTGGCAGATTGTCGAAACCCCATATCAAAGTAACTGTAATTGCGAAAAACCCTTCATTCTCTCTCGCAATTTTATACAGCTTTTCCATGTTTTTGCGCATATCAGAAATCTTTTCATCTGGATTATTGGCAATATCTTGCATCAAATTATTATCCTCAAGGTATTTAAGGAACTGTTCTTCCCCATCTGGAAGTAATATCGTCCTGCGATCTGCAGATATAAACGCTTCCGATATCGTGATAGTTTTGAACCCATCCATCGAAGGCAACAAAAAATAATTAGTGATAGCCATTACCACAGAGCCACTACGGGCAAACCAATTCCAGTCGGAAAATATGAAACTTACTATTACTGCAACTATGAATATTAACAAACAAACTGTGGGGTAAATTGAGATATATCAAAATAAGTATTTACAATTTTGAGTATTAGTACGAGAATAAATTATTGGATGTTTCACATGATAAAAAACGCATTATTTTTAACTGGACTTTTAGTTATTCCTATTCTTGCAACGCCATCTCTTTCGGCCTCATGGAACTCACTTGAAACTCATAGTTTTCAAGACTGGGATGCAACTTATAATGAGTACACTTCTAGAAATGGCCGTTTTTGTGCGGCTGAAACCAGCAATCCTAGTGGCGATGTATTTAGGATGAATTTTTTCCGAGATGGCTCGACACATTTCTTAGAAATTTTTAATTCAAATTGGAGTTTTTTTGAAGGTAATGTAGATTTCACATTGAGTTTTGATAGTGGTTATACGGTCGAGTTGAAAGGCAGATCTTGGGGTGACAGCTTTACTTACGACTTTATCGATCAAGATAAGACCTTTGCAATATTCAGTATTTTCTCAAAAGCCACGACTGTTGATGTATTAAATTCAAATAACGGCATTCTGGGGACTTTTTCGTTGCTTGGATCGGAACCTGCGCTAAGAAAGCTGGTCCAATGCTTTAGCAGTAGCGAATGAATGGTAATTAAAACTGCTTATTCTTAGTCTTATTTCGCCATTGCGGCAAAGCACTTTGCTGTATCGCCTCAAAAAGGCACCCATTCTAGATTTTGCTTAATTTCTCCCTTAAATTACAGTGACAATTACGGTGACAGTTACCGAATAGATTACACATGCTTCGCCCCTATTTGTTTTGCAATTAACAAATCCCCAAATTTATCTAAAACAACCCTGCTAAATATTCGTAATAAATTCATGCGGCAAGCTCTTTTTCTCTGAAGTTTGTGAAGTTGTCGTTGGTGAGATCACCATGGGTCACACCAGTATCAAGGTTTGTAACCGAGCCATTAGCGTTTACAATGGAGGTATATCCATTACCGGGATTAAAAACTGTGCCTGCCGCTGCCTGCGTGCCAGAAGCTAAAGTCACAATAGGCCCTGATCCGTTTATCTGTGTTCCGTTTGGAAGTGAGATATCTCCACTTCCATCTGAGGAGCGGATATCATTTTGGATAGCACTATTGTTACCAGTAGTTATGTGGATGTTATCTCCAGAATAAATTTTGTTTGGGTTTGTAATATGACTATTTTCACGTAATAGCGCATCTACAGTAGTTCCGTTTTTAAGAGCTATTGCAGAGAGAGTATCACCCCCTTGAATGTCATAGAAATAAGATTCATTGTGAACCCTAACCCCATCAGCAATATAAGTATGGAAATTCTCAACCTCAAAATTATATGTCTTCCAGCCTTTTTTGTAAGTGGGGGCGAGGGCGGTTGTGCCTGTGTGTGAGTCTGCGGATTGTGCAACATATCCCTCTGCTTGCTCAAACATATCCGCCGTATCTGCGGAGTAATGGATATATTCACCGGTGACGGAGGCGAGCTTGCCGTCTGCCAAAACGATGCTGGAATCGGTGGCAAGAATATCAGCAATAGTGCGGAATCCTCCCTTTGCATCAAGAAAATGATGACCCGGAGTTACGGTGATGCCAGTCGATAACTGCACCCAAACATCGGTGATACTCTCAAAAAGCCGAGTAACCTTTTGTGAGTGCAAACCACCACGCCCTGCAAACTGCGAGGGGTGAAACGAAGCTACTTCATCAGTAATAGAAATTTCAGAAATTATCTTATCTGTGCCATCTGCAAGTTGAATTACTGTATTGGCAGGGAAGCATTCATTGATGTTGTTAAGCTCTTTAACAACCATAATTTCTGCTGATGTGAAATTCGCGTGAGACCCTGGTACGCGTAGAGAAATTGGATCCAAACCAGGGAAAACACCTGTTGGGTCAATTCCAATCCATTTAATTGCCTGCGGAATAGTCAAGCCTGCTTTTTCAACCGCTGTGAATATTGCAAAATTGCTATTTATTGACACTGGATTATAACCCAAAACACTTGCTTCTATAGCATTCATAGTTTCCGATATTTTTGACCACGCAGCTCCAACATTTGTTGAGGTAAGCGTATCATAATGAGCAGAATCAAAATAAGCTCTGTCAAAAGAAGTCTCTCTGGTCATATTTACTTCGGTTCTTAGGTCACCAAATAATCCAGAATATGAATCATCAGTATCAAATGGATCTTGTCTTTCTGGATAGGCACTAGTGGCACCAATAATTTCACCATCAACAACTCGCACAAGAAATGTATGATATGCTCCTGGCACGTAATCAACGGGTCGATAACCTATTCTAATTTCTTCATTCATTTTAAGCTCTCCAAATTATGATTTCTAATTAACTCGGTTATTTCATGTTTCTATAATCAACTCTGCAATACCCCTCAGAGGCGAGGGTAATAATAATTTGATCTACTCTAAGTGGATCATAATATTTCTTAATTATCCAACGTTTGGAATTATCAGGATAAACAACACTTGTTTCATAGTAATTATATTCCAATTTTCTTGAATATTTTAGTGATGAATACATTTCATTTAGTTTTTCTTCGCTCACCAATGGACAAACAAGATGCGAAATATCTCGTTCTCTAGTTCCGCCTTCTGCTCGTGGCGTAGACCAAAGCTCGCCTCGCTCCAGCAAGATTTTATAAAGCTGATTATACAGGGTGTTTTCTGTTCTGATAGGAATCAACTTGCTAAAATATGAAGCAAAGAGGAAAAGAATAACAACAACAAAACCTGTCATAATTGGGTGTCTTTTTATCCAATCCATCACCCAACCCTCGCGACATAATTTCCACCATATGGAACAAAGCCTAGTTTCTTAAAAAACCTGTCTGAATGTTCTGGCTCAATTCCTGCTGCTGTATGAATGTGCAGCTCTTCAACTTCTTGTGCCTTCGCCCAGCTTGATATTAAGCGCACTAGCCGAACCCCAACTCTTGAACCTAAAAATGAAGATCTAATACTTGACGATACATAGATAATATTTGTTGTTACCATACGCCCACCATCGCCAAGAAAATAATCCCCAACGACTGCGCTAATAATCCCAACAGGGCGGCCTTTATAATTTATAAAAAAAGCAATATTATTCTTTTGCTTTAGTACTTTTGAGTAAATCTTGAAATATTTTTCTTCTGAAAAAGGAATATGAGAAAAGCGGCTCTCTTCATGAAACTCTTTTGCTAGCCCGATAAGATGAGCAATATCTTGTATCGTCGTTACTTGACGAGCCGTTATGCCAGTTTCATCGCCAGACTTTGCCTGCGAATCTTCTTTTTTCTCACGATATACAGCACTTTCACCACTCAACGAACCAACTCCCAAATAAGTTCAGATATAGAAAATAGAATATTATGCTAATAATATGAAAGGATAAGGATAAAGATAAATACAAGCAATAATAGTATTTTTTCTGTATTCCTATTATTTTTTGCTTCTTATTTCCAAGGCAGAAAACTATTACAGACGTGTATATTGTTGGTCTTTGATGCATCGGCGATGAATAATGTTTAGTGATCATACAGTAATCTGTATAGAGATTTAAAAATTGTACAATTTGCCTTTACGCAATAACTATATTTCAATTATTTTTTTGTTGGCCTGCAATATAAACACAAATCAAGTGCTTTTAAAATGCTAAGAAGAGTTGAAAGTTTTGGATCACCACTTTCATTTAAAGACTTATATAAATCTTCATGAGTAAGGTCAGCCTTACTAGCAATATCAACTATCCCTTTGGCTTGAGCAACGTCACCAATTGCCGCCATAATCAGTTCATGGTTTCCATCTTCAAAAACCGCCTCTAAATAATGTGCTATATCTTTTGGAGTTTTAAGCTGATTTTGAATATCCCATTTTTTTAGGTTTTTCATTTTATTTCTTCTCAAGTTTTTTGCTTTAATAATACCAGCCGATTGAGACAATTTATTCCCACTACAAAGCAAACCCTGTAACCAATTAAACTTGCTCTCGCTGAGGGGTTTTAAGCTTCTTTAGTCATTTAGTGAAGTTTTAGAGGAATAACTTTACAACTGCTACAATTACAAGAGCTGCAAATGATGCTATGATTGCAACATACCATTTATTCTTCGTGTTAATATTTGCAGTTTCTGCAACCAAGCCTGCAATTACTGCATCAGTTTTTCTATTTTGCTTATTTCGTTCCTCTGTCGTATCAGCACTCATTTTATTCTCCTTTTTTAAGTTATTTCTAATAATAATAAAGCTCTCTGCTCCAAAAATATATAGCAACTTATGATTTACATTTTTTATCAATTCCAAAAGGAGATATTCACCATTATTACTATAGTTTATTCCTGAAAATACACTATAAATCTGTTAAATTCTTTTGCCAATTTGTGGCTTTTGCCCAAAATCACCTGCCATTTCGTGGTTTTTCCTCAAAATCCTCTGCCAATTTGCGGCTTTTAACCAAAATTCTCCTGCCGATTTACGGCAGTAAATTGTTAAGTCATTGATTTTATTAGATAATCATAGCCCAGTTAAAATTAACCCCTCAAACACCCTTTAACTTATTGATTTTATTCATAAAATTACCTTTCTGAACGGGGGTGCGTGGCGTGTGTATGTTTTTGAGCAACAAAGTTGCGAATTGAGAGTTAAAATTAACTCGATAAAAGAAAAAGAAATTTCTAAAACCTGCCTTTAAGAAATAGCATTTGGGAAGAAATAAATAACTAGGACTAACATGAAATTTTAAAGGAATAATTTTACAACTGCTACGATTGCAAAAGTTGCATTTGACCTTTCCTAGCGCAAGTTCCGAAGCGAGTTTTCCAAGGCGGATACGGTTTTCTTTTGGTTTGTACATAATTAGTTTCCTTAAATTTTTGATTCAAGTCCAGCTAGGATCACTTGGGTTTGGGTAATCATGCCAGCACCAAGCATGGCTTTAATTTGATGGCTAGAAATGATGTGGCACTTGGAATCAACCTTTCTGACCCATTCAGCACACTTGGGTAATGATGCCTCAAAGGCTTGGTTTGTTTTGAACTCGTCGATTGCATCTTTGACGATAAACTGCTGCCAATCGACATTTTTGAACCAATTGTCAGAGAATTTGACTTTAGAGCGCGTGTAACCATCCGTTATTTTTTGATAGTTTAATACAGCCCTCACGATACTATCGGGGCTCGCTCCTAGCTTAATCGCTGACCCAAAGGCCTCCCTGCAACTCTTCTGGTTGCGTCTTCTATCCTCAGGATATGCTAACCAAGCCTTTTCAAATTCAATATCCACTTCCTCTACCGCTTCCTCGCGTTCACGCGTTGGTGGTTGTAGGATGGTTGAAGGATGGTTTGGGGTTCGTGACAAACCCTCTTGGGGGTTCACAATGACCCCTCTTTGCGGTTCATCATGAACCGAGTTCATGATAGACCCTCGCTGATTTACACATGCGTAAACCGACGGAAGTTGGGTCACGTGATCCAAGCAGATACAGTATTCAACAGTGTAGCCGTGATTATTTGGGCGCTTGCCAGTTTCAGCAAGAATTCCTTCCTTAAGAAAGTCATTGATGATCCGCTTCACTGTGGATTTACTTAGTGAGGTAAAAAGGGCAATTGTGTTTTTGGAGCACCATATACCAGACCCATCATCGCTTGCCTTATCTGCAAGAAACATAAGCATCTGCTTACGCGAAGCCATGCCGATATCGCGATCTGCACATATAGAAGAAACAATATAACTCATGCGATCACCAAGGCTGACGACAAGAAACCCGCTTTCATGTTTGCTATTTTGACCCTGAAAAGTATGCAAAATATAAAGCTAGTGCGAATATAGTGCGAACGGCTATGTCTTTCTGCACTAAGCGAGAGTATATAACTTATTGATTTAACTAAGAAAAAATGGCGCACCCGAGAGGATTTGAACCTCTGACCTCTGCCTTCGGAGGGCAGCGCTCTATCCAGCTGAGCTACGGGTGCTATTTTTGCTAGACAAAATAATGTTTAGTTAGATTATTTTTCATGTTAGCAATGCTAATGCTCAGTTAAACCAGTTTGTCTAGCTGTGCAATCAAATTGATAATGATGAGATGCCTTTTAACATGCCAAAAATCCCTAGACCTTCAAAATTAAGCACTGCTCAGATAAAGCAAATGTTTGAGATTTTTGAAAAGGCTGACCCTGAGCCTAAAGGTGAATTGGATTATATTAATAATTTTACCTTGCTTGTTGCAGTCGTTTTAAGTGCGCAAGCTACCGATAAAGGAGTGAATAAAGCAACTAAGGCTTTATTTGAAGCTGCTCCCACGCCAGAGAAAATGGTGGGGCTTGGGGTTGAAGGAATTACCGAATATATTAAATCCATCGGGCTTTATCGAAATAAGGGGAAAAATGTTTTTTCTCTTTCTCAAAAATTAATTAGTGATTTTAATTCAAAAGTCCCCTCAAACAGAAAAGAGCTTGAGAGCCTTGCTGGAGTGGGGCGAAAAACTGCCAATGTTGTGCTAAATATTGCCTTTGGGCAACCAACAATTGCGGTGGATACGCATTTATTTCGAGTTAGCAATCGCACTGGGCTGGCAATTGGCAAAAACCCGCTTGAGGTAGAGCTTGGCTTAGAGAAAAATATCCCGCCGCAATATTTATTGCATGCCCATCATTGGCTTATTTTACACGGCCGCTATGTGTGCAAAGCTCGCAAGCCAGATTGCGCAAATTGTATTATTTCTGAAGTTTGCGCATATGAGGGTAAAACAGGCTAGCCTGTTTACTCTTGCTTTATTCTATAAAGATATAAGTTAAAAAAAATCTCAATATAAAGGCCTATTTTATGAGCAAAGCAAAAATTGACGTTTTAACTATCGGCAATGCAATTACCGATATTTTGGCGCAGGTTGACGATAAATTCCTCATTGAGGAAAATATGGATAAAGGAATTATGCAGTTAGTTGAAGCGGATAGATCAGCTAACCTGTATGCTAAAATGCCAAAAGATAAAATTCAAATTTCTGGTGGCTCTGCTGCCAATACTGCCGCTGGCGTTGCATCATTGGGTGGTCGTGGGGCTTTTGTTGGCAAGGTTGCCGATGACGAGGTTGGGAATTTTTATGCCTCAGACCTAAAAAAGGCTGGGGTGGAATATGAAACCTCAATGCTTGAACATGGGGCTGCCTCTGGCAAGTCTATGATTTTTATCACACCAGATAGCGAGCGCACTATGAATACCTATCTTGGTGCTTGCCATGACTTAACTCAAGCTGACATAATCGAAGATCAAATTGGTGGCTCGGCCATTACCTTTATGGAGGGGTATTTGTGGGATCCGCCAGAGGCAAAATTAGCATTTGTAAAGGCTGCACAATTTGCCCATAAATATGAGCGAGCTGCTGCTATTACCCTTAGCGATCCATTTTGTGTTAATCGATTTAGAGATGAATTTTTAGATCTTTTGCGCTCAAAAACCTGCGATTATGTTTTGGCAAATGTTGATGAATTAAAATCGCTTTATCAAAGTGAAAATTTGCATGATGCGGTGCAGATGGTTGCCCAAGATGCCGAAATTGCAGCCATTACCATGGGAGCTGATGGGGCTATGGTTATTGCAAATGGCGAGGTGATTACCGTGCCTGCAGTTAAAGTTGATAATATTGTTGACGCAACAGGAGCGGGGGATTTATTTGCTTCAGGCTTTTTACTCTCAATTGCTCGTGGCCAAGATTTGCAACAAGCCCTAAGTTTGGGTTGTCTTTGTGCCTCTGAGGTTATTTCTCATGTTGGTGCAAGGCCAGAAAAAAATCTAGAGAATTTTGCTAAAGAGAATGATTTGAAAATCTAAACCTTAAATTTCTAGATATTGCCAAAGTTAAAACAGAAAACGCCCCTCCTTGATAATTCGAGAGGGGCGTTTCCTTCTTAAAAAGCAGCATTTGAGGGGGAGGCATTTGCTGCTCTTATTCGATTTAATTTAGCTCTTTTTAGTAGTTTTTTTGGTTTGAGCTGAACTATCGGTGCTAAAGTCTGCACTTGGTTGATTATCTTTACGAGAATTCATATATCGATCAAATTCTTCACGATCACGGGCTTTATGCAGATTGTGCATATAGTCAGAGAAATTGCTTATTTCTTCATCTAAACGACGACGCTCTTCTTCCAATCGCTTAAGCTGTTCATCACGATAATCATCAAAGGCTGCGTTGCCACTTCCTCTATGTGATCCACGACAACGGGCATGTCTATTGCGGCGATGTTTTTTTGCCCATGTCTTTTTTTCATCTATCCAACGTTCGGCTTTTTCAGATGAGCCATCAAAATTCTCACCCCAAATGATATAGGCCAACATTGCTAAGCCCAAAGGCCACCAAAGAATAAAGCCCAAAACCATAAGTGCAATTGTAATAAAAGACCATCTTGGTTTGATAAGTGCTGTGCTCATAATCTATTTATCTCCTAATTCTGCTTGTTCAACAAAACAGATATGGAGCTAATAACGTGCCAAACAAGCAGTTTTTTTTGTTTTTTTGCTCTTGAAATGAATTTTATAATGCCTAGGCGAGGGTCATTTTATCATATTTCAACCCAAAAAAACCTTTTAAAGCTAGGGCAACCTTGGTCCATCTACTCTTGTTGAGCCGCCAATGCTTACAGACTTAATGATTAAAGCATATTCACTTTTACCATCTATAAAAAAGCGAAATAGACCATCTCTACCCTTAAAGCCATCAGGTCGAGTTATTATAGACCTGTCATAAGGAGGGATAGATTTTGCTAAGGTTGATGAATTAGCCAATAGAGTTGCAGTATAGGTAATGGTTGCAAATGGATGCGGATTTACCCCAAATTTTGCCTGATAATCTGGCCTTAGAGCCAATTGACCAACATCATCAATTGCTGGGAAAATTGAACCCGTTAAATAAGGGGTTTGGGCAATATTAAGATCATTTTCCCAATCAGCTGAGCCAATGATGAGTAATTTTGAGCGATCAATCCCCGCAGCCTCAAGCAATACTCCAAAACTTGGAGCAGTTGCTCTATCAGGAATAAAAATACTATCAACCTGCCCACTTTGAATTAGGGGAATAACCGTTTCAATGGCATTGCGTGCTTCTATTTCATTGGCAAAGCTATAAACCCCTTGTGAATTAAGCCCCAGCTGGGACGTTGCACTGATAAAGGCATTTTGTTGAATTTGACCAAAATTATTTGTTGAAGTAATTGCAACAAATGATCTTTTGCCAATTGATTGAGCATAAGATAAAGAGCGTTTAACCTCGGTTGATGGTAAAATATTTAACAAATAAACCCCATTTGATGCGGCACTTGGGTTATTTGAAAACCCAATTAAAGGAATATTTGCAGCTCGGGCAACATTACCCGCCATAATTACATTTTGAGCTTTTAATGGCCCAAGAATAAGACTAGCCCCCTCATTAATAGCCTCGCTTGCTTTGGCTCGAGCGATATTAGCATCGCCTTGTGTATCTTTAATAACCAAGTTGATATTATTTGTAATTGAGGGGTTTTTATTAATGTAATCCATCGCTAAACGTGCGCCATTTGCCATAGAGAGGCCAACATTTGCTAACCCTTCATTGCCACTAAGTGGCAACAATAGTGCAACACGAACATTGCCAGAGCCAATTACCTCTCCATTAGCATTTGGTAATATTTGGGTTATGCTGGGGCTTTGATTAAAAGATGGCATATTTGAATTGCCAATATCTGGCCCAAAAGAATAATTAGAGCATGATGAAATTAGCAGTAAAACAGCAATTGCTATAAATGCTTTTATCATAAGGATTTTTATAGCAGGAAAGAAACTAGCAAATTTTTCTAACATCTTGTGTTTGCCCTTTTTACAATTTATCTCTTTACCTATACAAAGGTCTGCTTAATGCTTAAAGCATTTATTTTATTTTCAATAAAGATCAAAGAAGTTATATTTGTGAGTTTAGACAAGAAATATTATATATCTGGTGTTGAATTTTTAAGCCCCCCCTTAAAAAACGGGCTTTATATTGTTGCAACTCCAATTGGAAATTTAAAAGATATTAGCATTAGATCGCTTGAAATTTTAAGCGCATGTGACCTTATTTTATGCGAAGACACCCGCACTAGTGCAAAATTGCTCAACCATTACGGTATTAAAACCAAAAAAATGCCACTTCATGAACATAATGAAAAAGCCAAAATTGCAAGTATTTTAAACCACCTTAAAGAAGAGCAAGCAATTGCTCTTATCTCAGATGCTGGCACACCATTAATTAGCGACCCTGGATTTCCACTTGTTAGAGCGGTACAAAATGCTGGCCTTGATATTTTTAGCGTCCCTGGTGCTTCTGCCATTTTGGCCGCCCTTACTTTAAGCGGCTTGCCAACCGATAAATTTAGTTTTTTTGGGTTTTTGCCTACAAAAACTGGGGCAAAAAAAAATGAGTTAGAAAAGCTAAAAAACTGGCCTCAAACTATGGTTTTTTACGAATCACCACGCCGGTTATTGACAACATTTAAGGCCATGCAAAATGTTTTTGGTGATGATCGAATGGCAGTTATTGCGCTAGAGTTGACCAAAAAATTTGAACGAACGATGCATGGCTCAATAAAAGAATTATCTATAATGATTGATAATATTGGGCAGATAAAGGGTGAGGCCGTTATTATTGTTGCAGGGGCTGACGAAATTATTATTGATGATAATATTTGGCAAAATAAATTAGAAATAACCCTTCAAAAAACTTCACTTCGCAGTGCAGTTGATGAAATATCTAAAGAATTTTCTATTAAACGAAAAGTGGTTTATGACTATGCGCTTGAGGCCAAAAAAGCAATTAAAGAGGCAAAAAGCTGAAAATTTGGGTAAAACGGGTGAGTTTCTTGCCTCCATCTTTTTGCGTCTAAAATTCTACTCTATTCTTGCAAAAAATTATAAAACCCCATTTGGAGAAATTGATTTAATTGTAAAAAGGGGTAATATTATTGCTTTTGTTGAAGTTAAAACTCGCAACAATAAAGCCCAAATAGGTGATGCCCTTTTGGCGGTTAATAAATACCGTATTAGCCGTGCTGCAAATCATTATCTTATGAATAATGCTAGTTTTGTAAAAAATCATTTGCGTTTTGATGTAATTTTCCTTGCGCCCAAGTCTTTTCCACTTCATCTAATGGGAGCGTTTGAAAATGTGGAGTAAAAAATGCCTTTAAATGTTGCAATGCAAATGGACGATATTAGCACAATTGAGCCAAGTGGCGATTCTAGCTTTGCAATAATGTTAGAGGCACAAAAGCGTGGCCATAAATTAAGCTATTTCACCCCTAATAGCATCTCCTTAAACGAGAATATTTTAAGTGCTGATGTGTCAAATATTAAACTATTTGATAAACAAAAAGGGAAGCATTTTACTCTTGAGCCAGCAAAAAGGGTTAACCTTGCAAGTTTTGACGTTATCCATATGCGCCAAGACCCACCCTTTGATATGAATTATATCACCTATACTCACTTGTTAGAGCGGATTCACCCCAAAACCCTTGTGGTAAACCCGCCAAGTGATGTGCGTAATGCACCTGAGAAAATACTGGTAATGGATTTCCCTGAATTAATGCCGCCAACCATGATTACTCGAGATAAAAATGAAATTTATAGTTTTAGAAAAATACATGGCGATATAATTATCAAGCCACTTTATGGCAATGGTGGGGCTGGGGTGTTTTTACTTAACAGCGGTGATCAAAATCTTTCATCGTTAATTGAGTTATTTGAGCAAAGTTTTGTTGAGCCATTTATGATACAAAAATATCTGCCCGACGTAAGGGCTGGCGATAAGCGCATAATTATAATTGATGGTGAGCCAATTGCTGGGTTAAATCGTATTCCTGCTAAGGGAGAGTCTCGCTCAAACATGCATGTGGGGGGCAGACCCGAGCTAAGCGAGTTAACAAAACGAGATTTACAAATATGCAAAACAATAGCACCAGCATTAAAAGAACGTGGCATGATTTTTGTTGGCATTGATGTTATTGGTGATTATCTCACCGAGATAAATGTTACCTCGCCAACGGGCATTCGTGAAATTAAACGATTTGGCGGGCCAGATATTGCAGTAAAGATTTGGGACGCAATAGAAAAAAACCGCCAAACTTTTAAAGCTAGATAAAAGACATAAAATGGAAATAGTTTTAATATCATTGACCACATTTTTTGCAACCATTGGGCCGCCAGATATTGCGCTAGTATTTGCCGCCTTAACAAAAAATGCCACCCCTAAAGAGCGACTAATTTTTGCAACTCGTGGCATATTAGTTGCAACAATTATTTTGCTATTTTTTGGCTGGCTGGGCGAAGCAATATTAAACCTTTTTGGCATCACTATTGCAGCTTTAAGAACTGGTGGGGGCATATTATTATTGCTTATTGCTATTGATATGGTTTTTGCCCGCCATTCAGGTGGCACAGGAACAACCAAAGAAGAAAATGCCGAAGCTAAAAAAAGCGATGATATATCTATCTTCCCATTAGCAACACCCTTGCTTGCAGGGCCGGGGGCAATTTCGGCAGTGATTTTGTTAACAACAGGCGCACAAAGCCAAGTCGAGTATTGGTTAGTTATGTTAGCACTTGTTTTAATTATGCTAATGACATGGCTTATGCTGCTTTTAGCAATTCCTATTCAAAAGATTTTAGGAGTTACTGGCCTTGCGGTTGTTTCTCGTATCGTTGGTATTCTTTTGGCCTCACTCGCCGTGCAATTTATCTTTGATGGCATTAAAGCAAGTGGGCTTTTGGGATAAAAGCAGTTTTACTGCTTATCTATTATACGACAAAATAATAAAAAACTTGTTCTCTAAATGTTCTTGTTGTAAGTATAAAGGCTATTACCTGTTTTGGGAATAATAGTGTTATGGTTACAACAGTTCAAACGGTTGCGTTTTTGGGAATAAAGGCAGTGCCTGTTAATGTGCAGGTGCAAATTGCCTCTGGTATGCCAGCTTTTAAAATTGTTGGGCTGCCAGATAAGGCAGTTAATGAAAGCGGAGAGAGGGTTCGGGCGGCTTTAATTGCTTGTGGGCTTTCGCTTCCACCAAAACGAATAACTATTAATCTTGCCCCTGCTGATTTACCAAAAGAGGGCTCACATTATGACTTGCCAATTGCCTTGGCTTTAATGGGAGCAATTGGGGCTGTTCCAACTGATGCACTTGATGGATATGTTGCGCTTGGAGAATTAGGGCTTGATGGGTGTTTAGCCCCAGTTGCAGGGACATTACCCGCAGCAATTGCAGCAAACGGGCAAGATTTAGGCATTATTTGTCCATATTTAGCAGGGCCGGAAGCTGCTTGGGCAAGTGATGATATGAATATAATTGCTCCAAAAAGCCTTACAGCACTTATTAATCATTTATGCGGCCGACAGCTTTGTGAGAGGCCATTGCCCAAAAGACGTAATATGGCACAAAATCTGCCTGATTTAAGCGATGTTCGAGGCCAGCAAATTGCTCGGCGAGCAATTGAAGTTGCGGCAGCTGGCGGTCATAATCTGTTGATGATTGGCCCACCAGGGGCGGGTAAGTCTATGCTTGCAGCTCGCCTTCCATCAATCATGCCAGCCCTTAACCCCCATGAGTTACTTGATGTTTCAATGATCCAATCTATTGCAGGTGAGTTAGCTGATGGCCAGTTATCCGATCAACGCCCGTTTCGTGCGCCGCATCATTCTGCTTCGATGGCGGCGTTGGTTGGCGGTGGCTTAAAGGTAAAACCTGGTGAGGTTTCATTAGCTCATAATGGCATATTATTTCTTGATGAATTACCAGAATTTACCCCCTCAACTCTTGATAGTTTGCGTCAACCGCTTGAAAATGGAGAGATCGTTATTGCACGAGCAAATGCCCGCATTTCATACCCAGCAAATTTTCAACTAATTGCCGCAATGAACCCGTGCAAATGTGGCATGGCAGGAACGCCAGGGCATACCTGCAAGCGTGGTGATAGATGTGCAACAGACTATCAGTCAAGAATTTCTGGGCCTTTTCTTGATCGCATAGATTTGCGCATTGACGTGCCAGCTGTATCTGCGGCAGATATGATTGCCCCAGCTTGTGCTGAATCAAGCTCTGATGTTGCAAAACGGGTTGTAAAAGCTAGAAATATTCAACGTGAGCGTTTTCTTGAGTTGAGGGAAATTGATATTCACACTAATTCAGATGCCAATTCTTCTTTAATTGAGAAAATTGTTAACCCTGACAAAGATAGCCAAAAACTTTTAATCCAAGCCTCCGAGCGATTTAATCTTTCTGCTCGTGCCTACCATCGAGTATTAAAAGTTGCCAGAACTTTGGCCGACCTTAATGGTACAAAAAGCGTTGCCCGCCCACATATTGCTGAAGCACTATCATACAGATTGAGTTTCTAGCCGAAGTAACTCTCCCGTGCTTAAGCAATCTTTTGTCTCACGCCGACGGGCTGGTAGCACTATCATACAGATTGAGTTTCTAGCCGAAGTAACTCTCCCGTGCTTAAGCAATCTTTTGTCTCACGCCGACGGGCTGGTAGCACTATCATACAGATTGAGTTTCTAGCCGAAGTAACTCTCCCGTGCTTAAGCAATCTTTTGTCTCACGCCGACGGGCTGGTAGCACTATCATACAGATTGAGTTTCTAGCCAAAGTAACTCTCCCGTGCTTAAGCAAAAAACCTAGGCTTTAATTGAACAAACTTTAACTAATTACGTGTCAATATTACTTTATGGCAAGAGTTCAGGCAAATATAGTTGAGTGGTTTGATAACAAGGGATACGGTTTTGCACGTCTTCATGGTGGTACAGAGCGGATATTTGTTCATGCTAAATCGCTTGGAAAGGGTTTAAATCGCTTACAAAAAGGCGATGAGCTTGAGCTTGAAGTTATAACTGGTCGGCAGGGTCGCCCAGCTGCAAAAGATGTAAGGTTGCTTAATGAAAAAGATTTAGCTAAAATTTTGCCATTTCATTTATTCACCGCTGCTATTTTATTGTTAGTGGTGCAGCTAATTATTATTCTAGAAAAAGCCAGCTTTGGCTTATTAGTCACTTATGCAGTTATGGGTCTTATTTCGCTATATCTTTATCGTTATGATAAACGTGCGGCGCAATATAACTGGCCTCGCATTAGTGAGTGGCAGCTTTTAAGTGTTGATTTTTTTGGGGGGATTATTGGTGGCCTTATTGGCCAAGCTCGCTATCGTCATAAAACTTCAAAAGTTACATTTCAGGCTAGAACTTTTATTATTGTAGCTTTTCACTCAATGGTATTGGGACTTTGGGGCGCAGGAATAATTTTCTAACTCACATTATTATAGCTTTTCCATTTTATTTTATTTCTCAAATTCATTTCTCAAATTTGCTTGATAAACTTGCACTATGATAGCGTTTGTGCAATTTGAAATAAAATTTATTTAACTATGGGATATTAACATGAGTAAAGCTGACGATAGACTAATCGTAGCCTTAGATTTTTCATCACGAAAAGAAGCAGAACGCCTGATCGAAAAACTAGGTGATAGTGTTTCATTTTATAAAATTGGCTATGAGCTTTTTTATGGTGGCGATGGATTGGCTTTGGGTAAACAATTAATATCTGAAGGGAAAAAGGTATTTTTTGATCTTAAATTACTCGACATTGAGAACACAGTTGAAAAAGCCGTCAAAGCTATTGCAAAAACTGGAGCTAGTTTTTTAACCGTTCATGCCTATCCAAAAACTATGGGTGCGGCGGCTCGGGCAGCGGCGGGAACAAAGCTAAAAATTCTTGGGGTCACTGTTTTAACCTCACTTGATGATGAAGACATGATGAATGCTGGATATGATCGTGATGTTGCAAGTCTAGTTGGTTTAAGGGCACACCAAGCAAGTCTAGCAAAAATTGGTGGCATTGTCTGCTCCCCTCTAGAAGCTGCAATGGTTAGAACTCTTATTAGCGATGACATGGTGGTGGTCACCCCTGGAATTCGCCCAGCTGGGGCAAAAATGAACGATCAAAAAAGAGCCATGAGCCCAAGTGAAGCACTAGAATATGGTGCTAGTCATCTTGTAGTTGGAAGGCCAATAACTGCCGCCAAAGACCCTAAAAAAGCTGCTTTGGCTATTATTAATGAAATGCAAAATGGCGGAACACGCCTAGCTTAAAATATTTTTTTGGGCTAAACTTACTTATTATATTTTCATAAGCGAGAAAAAATATGGCTGATCTAAAAATAGTGGTAAGCGGAGCAGGTGGACGCATGGGTGCGGCCAATATTGCAACTATTATGCAAAGCAAGGGCATTAAATTAATAGGTGCAATAGATCACAAAAAAAGCCCCAAAATTGGCCTTGATGCAGGACTAGTTGCTGGTATTTCTCCATTAAAAATTTTCATTAATGATAATATTGACAAGGCTTTAGAAAATGCCGATGCAATAATTGATTTTTCTTCTCCACAAAATAGCATTTTATTGGCAAATCAAGCCGCTAAATTAGGCCTTGTTCATATAATTGGCACAACTGGTTTTTCACTTGCTCAAGAAGAAGAAATTGCACAAGCTGCAAAAAATGGTGCAATAATTGTAAAATCTGGCAATATGTCTTTGGGGGTAAATCTTTTAGCCTCATTAGTAAAAAAAGCAGCAAATACACTTGATGAAGATTTTGACATTGAAATTGTTGAAATGCACCATCGCCACAAGGTCGATGCTCCATCTGGCACAGCAATCTTATTGGGACAAGCTGCAGCCGATGGTCGTGATGTTGATTTAGAAAAAAATTCTATTCGGTCAAGAGATGGCATTATTGGTGAGCGCAAAGAGGGAACAATAGGTTTTGCAACTCTTCGTGGCGGCTCAGTTATTGGTGAGCATAGCGTAATTTTTGCTGGCTCAGCTGAGCGAATTGAGTTAACTCATAAGTCTGAAGATCGTTCATTATTTGCCAAGGGGGCAATAAAAGCAGCTCTATGGGCAAGAGATAAAAAACCTGCCGTTTACTCAATGTTTGATGTGCTTGATTTGGATTAAAACACACTTGGTTTAAAGTAGTTAAATTATAACTTAAGGATTAAAAAAATGGAACGCACGCTAATTTTAGTTCGTCATGGACAAAGTGAATGGAACTTGAAAAATCTTTTTACTGGCTGGAAAAACCCTGGCCTTACTGAAAAAGGAATAGAGGAAGCTCGTGCGGCCGGTCATGCACTTAAAGAAATGAAAATAATTCCCGATATTTGTTTTACCTCGGCTCTAGTTCGCGCTCAATATACCCTAGATTTAATGCTTGAAGAGATGGACATAGTAAATATGACTATTATTCGCAACCAAGCATTAAACGAGCGTAATTATGGCGACCTTGCAGGCTTAAATAAAGATGATGCCCGTAAAAAATGGGGCGATGAGCAGGTTCATATTTGGCGACGATCTTATGATGTGCCGCCTCCTGGTGGCGAGAGCTTGAAAGATACGGCTGAGCGGGTTTTGCCATATTATAAAGCAAATATTTTACCAAAAGTAATAGCAGGACAGTCTGTTTTAGTTGCTGCACATGGCAATAGCTTACGAGCTTTAGTTATGCTGCTTGAAAATTTAAGCGAAGACGAAATTGTAAAAAGGGAAATTGCTACTGGTGATCCGCTTATTTATAAGCTCGATGAAAATGGAAAAATGCTCTCTGTTATGAAAGTTAGCTAACGCCAACCTCCCAGCCAAGCATGGCCTGTTTGCGCTTAATTCCCCAATGATAGCCAGTTAACTTGCCAGAACCTCCAACCACCCTATGGCATGGCACAACAAAGGAAATTGGGTTACGCCCGATTGCCGCTCCAACCGCTCGAGCGGCTTTTGGTTTGTCTATTTTTTTGGCAATTGCACCATAGGTGTTTAATTTACCCAAGGGAATATCAGTTAGACTTTCCCAAACACGCACTTCAAAATCTGTACCAATTAGCACAATGCGTATCGGATTGTTTTTTCCCCATAAATCTGGAGAAAAAATCTGCCTGCCAAGGCTTTGAGCTTTTTCATCATTTCTAAAAAAAATAGCATTTGGCCAACGATTAGCCATATCCTCAAAAGCCAGATTTTCTTCTTTTGTATCACCCAATTTATTTGCATCAAAAAAAGCCAAACCTGCCAAACCATATTTCGTGATAAATAACATCGCCATACCAAATGGAGAGGCAGTAACCCCCCAAGTCATTTCTAGACCGCTAGCTTTTTTTGCCCAAGTCTTAGGTGGCATTGCATGGTGAGTTATGAATAAATCATAAAGCCTTGAGGTGGAGCTAAGGCCAATTTCATTGCTAGTTTCAAGGATATTTGCCTTTTCACTTAACAACCTCTTAGCATGATCTAATGCCACGGCTTGGGCAAAACTTTTTGGACTAAGCCCACACCAACGCTTAAATAAATCTGTAAGTTGCCGCTCATTTAAGGCCAGTGAGCAAGCAAAATTATAAAAATCAATTTCATCGCTTCGTTTATTGCTTAAATATGCAATTGCTTGTTGCACTTTTTTATAATCTTCAAGCTGGTTTTGGTTACTTTCTTTATCCATAAAGCAAATCTAATATTAAGCGTTAATATAGCAAGCCGATTTTTACCAAAATGGAAAATATTTTCAACAAACAAACTTGGCACAAAACTTGTATGAAACTTGCAAATTATTCACTGTGGCCGCATAATTCAGTTATCATTAGTTTTTATAATTTCATTTGGAATGATTTTTATGGCAATAAAGCCGCAACTCAATATTTCCCAATCGCAGCATTTAACGCTTACGCCGCAATTAATGCAGGCAATTAAATTGTTGCAACTTGGCCATATTGAATTATCGGCTTTTGTTGAAAATGAATTATTGCAAAATCCATTGCTTGAGCGAGACGAGGGAAATAATCAAGAGGCTGAAAGTTCTAGTGACAATAAAGAAATTAACAATGTTGTTGAGGAAAATTACGCCAGCAATGATTTAATAAGCAGTGCCTCAGAAATTGCCAGTGGCCTTGATACTGATGTTGAAAATGTCTTTCCTGAGCAGGTTGGTCAAGATTCGATTTCTCAATCAACAAATCTATCAAGCTCAAATCCCTTGAATAATAATTCATCTGAATCTGCCCCAGATATTGATAGCTATGTTGCCGCCAAGCCCAAACTTTCGGATCATTTATGGCAACAAATTGCTTTGTTATTAGATAATCCAGCGGAGCGAATGATTGGGCAGTTTTTAATCGAAAGCCTTGATGAGGCAGGATATTTAAATGCTGATATTCCTGCAATGGCTCAGCAGTTAGGCACAAGCGAGGAACATATTTTATCTGTGCTTAAAAAGGTGCAGGCTTGTGATCCAAGTGGGGTTTTTTGTCGTGATTTATCTGAATGCATGGCCATTCAATTAGCAGCAATTGATCGGCTTGATCCAATGATGCAAGGCCTACTTAATAATCTTAAACTTGTTATGGAGCATGATTTTGAAAATTTAGCTAAAACCATAAATGCCTCAAAAGAAGATATTTCTGATATGCTTAGTGAATTGCGTGAGCTGAACCCAAAGCCCGCCCAATCATTTGAGACAAATATAGTGCAGACAATTGTTGCCGATGTTTTTGTTAAACAGGCAAATGATAAGACTTGGGTGGTTGAATTAAATAGCGATATTTTACCAAGGGTTTTAGTTAATCGCACTTATTTTGCTAAAGTGAAGCAAAAAATACGCGCTAAAAGCGAAAAAACATATCTGGTTGATTGTTTACAAAGCGCAAACTGGCTTACCAAAAGCCTCGATCAAAGGGCAAAAACTATTCTTAAGGTAGCGACACAAATTATCAGTTTTCAGGATAGTTTTTTAACTCATGGCATAACCCAATTAAAACCAATGACCCTAAAAATGGTAGCCGATGAAATTGAAATGCACGAATCAACTGTTTCTCGGGTTAGCGCAAATAAATATATTTCGACCCCTCGTGGCATGTTTGAAATGAAATATTTTTTTACCACTGCACTCTCTTCAACTACTGGTAATGATAGTCATTCATCAGAATCAGTTCGTTATCTAATCAAACAAATGGTTGATGAGGAAGATTTAAATGCCATATTATCCGATGCGACAATTTCAAAAATATTAAAAAATCAGCATGGGATTGATGTAGCTCGGCGCACAGTGATGAAATATCGTGAGGGCATGCATATTGCCTCTTCGGTTGTAAGACGGCGGCAAAAAAAGCAAAATATTTTATAATTTAGCAAAAACATAGGCTTTTGAGATAAAATTTATCTAATTATTACACCTGTCAATCACGATCATGCAACTTATATAACTTAAAATGATTGCACTGTTTTGAGCTAGGGTTTAGTATCTATCTTATGAGCTAATAAAATGATTCTGCTCTACTTTTTTAACAAAAAATGAGGTTTAACCATGACTTTGCGTGTATCAGGTAAGAACATGGATGTTGGCGATGCTTTGCGTGAAAAAGCACAAGATTATTTTGAGAGTGCTGTTAATAAATATTTTGACCGAGGATTTGATGGCCATTTAACGCTTGAGCCAGAGGGTCACGGTTTTAAAGCAGACTGTGTTGTGCATCTTGATAGTGGCGTGGTGCTGCAAGCCAGTGCTAGCGCACAAGATGCAACTGCTGCTTTTGAGAAAATGGCCGCTCATATTGAAAAGCGTCTAAGACGTTATAAACGCAAGTTAAAAAATCATCGCCGCAATGCTACAACAAATGATATGGCGCAGGCATATATTCTAGCTTCCCCTGAAACTCATGATGAGGTTGATGAAAATTTTTCACCTCCAATCATAGCTGAAGACACCTCAAGTCTAGCTACAATGTCTGTAGGTGAAGCGGTTATGGAGCTTGATTTGGCGCAATCTGATGTAATTGTGTTCCGCAATGCTGGACATGATGGCGTTAATGTGGTTTATCGCCGCTCTGATGGCAATATTGGTTGGGTTGACCCAGCAGTTGCCAAATAGTCATTTCACGGCTTAGTTTTTTAAAAGGCTCTTTAATGGAACTCTCAAATATCCTTGCAAAAGGATCAATAATTAATTGTGCAAAAGTTACTAGCAAACGCCAATTATTGCAACAATGTGCAAATCAAATTGAGCAAGATATTGGTGTTAGCTCACAATTAATTTTTAATAGCCTGATGGCTCGTGAACAGCTAGGCTCAACTGGGCTTGGCAATGGTATCGCTATTCCACACGGCAAACTTGACAATATCAATGGTATTACAGCGGTTTTTGTTCGCCTTGAGCATCCAATTGATTTTGATTCTGTTGATGATATGCCTGTTGATCTAGTATTTATGCTCATTGCTCCAACGGGTTCAGGTGCGGATCATTTAAAAGCATTAGCATTAGTGGCACGATTGTTAAGAGATGATAATATCACTAAATTGCTTAGGCAAACCAATGATAGCGATAAGCTCTATCAAACCCTAACCGCCCCAACTCAAAACATCAACGCCGCTTAGGTTTATTAACTTTCCTTAGGCATTCACTATCAATTGCGCTAGTTCAATTTCTCCGCCTGATCCAACTGCACTATCATAAATAGTATAAGTTGTTGTCGCTCCAACAGTGTTTGTTGTATAATTTGCTACAGGGTCAGTTATTGAAACATTATCTCCACCATCAAAATTAAACTCAAGTGAATTGCCGCCATCTGTCATGCCTTGAATTTGCGAAGCACTTAGATTTAGGTCTGCGGTTACGCCTGCATTGGTGAAATCAATAACTTCAACATCGCTTAAAACACTATCTAATGTTGTTTCGTCATTTATTGTGCCAGAACCTGCTTCAAATATAACTGTATCTGTACCAGACCCACCGCTTAATGAAGCCGATAAATCAATCATATCTGCATCAACCAAGAAACTATCATTACCGCCAGCACCGCTTAGAATATCTGCACCACCATTAGAGTTAATAGTGTCGTTGCCACCAGCTGCATTTATTATGTTAACACCAGATGTACCTGTAAGAATATCACTAGCACCAGAGCCTGTGATATTTTCAAAATTAGAGATGG
>JAMONZ010000081.1 GCA_027066315.1 Hyphomicrobiales bacterium | reverse complement strand
CTCCACCAAATATCCATTTGCTGTAATTTGACCTTGAAGCCTCATTTCGCCAGCAAAGCCAGAAGTTGCTATATTTTCGTCAAACACACCTTGAGCAATACGTAGCAATTGCCTCTCGTTATTATTGCCTTCGGCAGCTCTACCTGCAGCAAACGCAGCTGCATCAGAGGCTTTTTGCATTTGAGTGCGTACATTTGATGCTTCAGAATAATCTATGGTTGCACCAGATAATGCTACGACTGGAATTAGCATTACGGCAAATATTACAGCAACTGATCCTTCTTCTTCTGAAGTAAAAAACTTTAAAATCTGCTTAGATATTTTTGACCGTGAAAACAATTGCATGACCAGTTCCTTAAATTATCCTTATTTAAGAAGAGAATAACAACAAAACATAAATGGGCATTTAAAGACTATATACAATTTTTTGTAAATCGATTGAGTTAACACAATGTAACTTATTTATGTTGGATTTTAACGATAGGATTTTAAAATCTGGGGGAATATTATTGAGCAGATGGGGAGAGAATCGAACCACCCAACGGAGTTGGGCAATAAAGATGAGGGTTCGGCACAAATATAGCAAGTGCCAGAGGGATGTTGATAGTTTGGAGCAGATGGGGAGAGAATCGAACCACCCAACGGAGTTGGGCAATAAAGATGAGGGTTCGGCACAAATATAGCAAGTGCCAGAGGGTTGTTGATAGTTTGGAGCGGGTGGAGGGAATCGAACCCTCGTATTCAGCTTGGAAGGCTGCTGCTCTACCATTGAGCTACACCCGCTTGATTTATAATTGGGCAAAAAATGATGGTGGAGGAGGCTGGATTTGAACCAGCGTACGCTAAGCGAACGGATTTACAGTCCGTCTCCTTTAACCACTCGGACACTCCTCCAAAATCATTTTTTTGATAATAATGATAAAATCAAAACTATCGTGCGGTTTATGATAGCTATTTGGCATATTTGTCAATAATAAAATAATATAAACAAATGCACTTACACAAAAAACAACAAATCAGAAAATTTAATTTTATGAGCAAAAATAAATTCCCAAGCAAAAAAAAACATTTTATTGCGCCCCACAAACGCCCTAGCGGGCCTTTATTTCTTTATGGAATCCACACTGTTAGAGCTGCACTAGATAATGATTTGCGTAAAAAAATACGCCTATTAACAACTCCAAATGCCCTAATGCGACTTGAAGAAGGCGGGCAGATACCTAATGTTAAAGTGGAGCAAACCACGCCAAAAGAACTTGAGGTAATTCTTGGCCCAGATGCTGTACACCAAGGCGTTGCACTTGAGGTTGAGGCTATTGAGAGAAATAATATAGATAGTATTTTTGGCGCAAAACTTTTGCTTGTTTTAGATCAAATTACTGACCCTCATAATGTTGGAGCAATATTGCGCTCTGCCTGTGCTTTTGGTGCAGATGGTGTGATTGCAACAGCTCGTTTTGCCCCAAACGAAACTGGTGTTTTGGCGAAATCTGCATCAGGTGCGCTTGATCTTATTCCATTTATCGAAGTAACAAATTTATCAAAAACGCTTGAAAAACTTAAAGGCGATGGCGTAAAAATACTTGGTTTTGACAGCGAAAGCACATCACCCTTAACTACAGGCAAAGATTATGGCTGTGTTGCTCTTGTCCTTGGAGCAGAAGGCAAGGGTCTTAGACAAAGAACCAGAGAGGCCTGTGATGAAATGCTTAAATTAGATATGAAAGGGCCAATAAAAAGCCTAAATGTTTCAAATGCCGCAGCTATTGCCCTTTTTGCAATAACTGCAACTTAATTTTATATTATCAAATGTTACATATTCCGATAATTTCATATATTATGATCGACTAATCTAATAAAATGCCATATTCTCTAATTTAACAAATAATATTTCTAAGAGGTATATTTTGATAAAACCCTATCAAAAAATATTTGATGATGCTCTTACCCAATTGCATGATGAAAAACGCTATCGGGTTTTTA
The DNA here is from genome assembly GCA_027066315.1 of Hyphomicrobiales bacterium. Taxonomy (GTDB): domain Bacteria; phylum Pseudomonadota; class Alphaproteobacteria; order Rhizobiales; family Devosiaceae; genus S141-66. The sequence continues at coordinate 5,280 of JAMONZ010000081.1, read as the reverse complement.
TTGAGCTTGAACGTATTGCTGGGCAGTTCCCCTATGCTATTTTTTTGGATAAAGGCCAGCAAAAGAAAAAAATTATCAATTGGTGTTCTAACGATTATCTTGGCATGAGTGAAAATAAAATTGTGCTTGATGGTCTTATAAGAGCTGCAAAAATTTATGGTGCAGGTGCTGGTGGCACTAGAAATATTTCTGGCAATAGCTCACCTATTATTGCGCTTGAAAAATCTCTCGCTGACCTTCATCAAAAACAATCTGCCTTAGTTTTTACCTCTGGCTATGTTTCTAACATGGCTACAATTTCTACCATTGGGAAAATACTTGGCGATTGTATTATTTTTTCAGATAGTAAAAATCACGCATCAATGATTGAGGGTATTAATAAGTCAGGAGCGCAAAAATATATTTTCAAACATAATGACGTTGCTCATTTACGTAGCTTGCTAGAAAAATCAGATAAAGATAAAACAAAACTTATATGTTTTGAATCTGTTTATTCAATGGATGGAGATACTGCCCCCATCAAAGAAATCATAGAACTTGCAAAAGAATTTGATGCCCTTACTTATCTTGATGAAGTGCATGCAGTTGGACTATATGGCAAGCATGGCGGTGGCATTAGTCAGCGTGATGGCCTAAATAATGAAATTGATATAATTGAGGGAACTCTGGCCAAGGGATTTGGTGTTATGGGCGGCTATATAGCGGCGAATAAGACACTTATCGATGTAATTCGCTCGTATGCGGCAGGTTTTATTTTTACCACCGCCCTCCCCCCTGCAATCTGCGCTGCTGCTCTTGCATCAATAAACCACTTAAAGTCATCTCAAATTGAGAGAGATGGATTATACTCACAATCCAACAAGACAAAAAAAGCACTTAAGGGCATTGGCTTGCCAGTACTAGAAACAAACACCCATATTATTGCACTAATGGTTGGCAATGCACAATTATGCAAAAAAGCTAGTGATTTATTGCTGGATAAACATGGCATATATATCCAACCGATAAACTATCCAACTGTTTCAAGAGGAGAAGAAAGGCTTCGCATTACGCCATCACCAAAACATAATGATGAGATGATTGATAGTTTAGCAGATGCATTATTAGATGTATGGATTCAATTAGACTTACCATTAAATATATAAATGTCAGTTGGTTATTTGCTAAAAAATCTAGTTTTCAAATTCTGATATTTCTTGACGGCACACCTACTTAAGCATAGGTATTATTGTTAGAAAAATAACTATAGAGCTATAATTATGTCTCAACAAAATGAAACCCAACATAAGTCAACTGCTCATTCTGCAAAAATGCTAGAAAATGCAGAGCAAACTACAGATTTTTTAAAATCAATTGCGCATGCAGGCAGGCTAATGATTCTTTGCAGACTTGCAGAAGGGCCAGCAAGTGTTGGAGAGCTTGAAAAACTACTCTCAATTCGTCAAGCCTCAGTCTCCAAACAACTAACTCGCCTAAAAGAAGAAGGGCTTGTTGATTGCAAAAGAAACGGACGCTCCATCATCTATTCACTTTCAGATGAACGCGCCCGCAAATTAGTTAATACGTTATACGAATTATTTTGCAATCCCTCAGATGAGGACTGCTCTAGCTCGTGCGTTTAATCAAAAAGCTATAAACATCGCCATCTTGATTGCTTTCAACCAGCTCATTGCCAGTTGTGCGACAAAATGCTTCAAAATCTTTCACAGCTCCTGGGTCAGTTGCTAAAATTTCTAGCGTTTGCCCCTGCTCTAATTTATTAAGTGCTTTTTTTGCACGTAAAATTGGCAATGGGCAGTTCAAGCCTTTTGCATCTAATGTTTCATCAGCCATGTTTTTTCCTTTTATATAAATAAATTAATATCAGATTTTGTAGCAACTTCAATATAAGAAGCAGCACCACCCAAGGTAATTCCATCAATCATATCTTCAGTTTTATATTCAAATAGATCTATTGTCATTTGACAAGCGATAAGATCTACTTCTGCTTCAACTGCTAATTCACGCAATTCCTCAATTGATGCTACACCCTTTTTCTTCATAAGGTTTTTCATCATTGTTGTTGTTAATGCACCAGCCCCTGGAAGAGCTGATATAATATTTGGCATAGCCATATGTCCACCCATCATGGGCATTTCCATAGCAGGGTTTCCAAGGGTTGTAAGACCAAGATTAAGCTCTTTCTTAAGCAATGTCAGGCCATAAAATGTAAAAAACATTGTTACATTCAACCCCATTGCCGCAGCCGTAGTGCCAAGTATAAACGGCGGGTAAGCCCAATCGAGCGACCCCTTTGTTACGATGATAGACATCGATTTTGCTTCGTTATCAGACATATTTTCCTCCTATTTGGGTAAAACCCTTTTTGTTAAATTCCATACAATAATATTGCTAATACTAATGAAGCAATAAATATTGTTTGAGCAATAATAAGCCCAATAGCCCTACCTCCAACAGAAGCCATTTGCTTAATAGATGTCTTCATTCCCAATGCCGCAATTGCCGTGACTAAAAACCATTTTGAGACATGTTTAAGAATATCCAAAATTTCTTGCGGAATAAACCCAAGAGAATTTATTATGACTAAACCCGCAAACAGCAATAAGAATGTTGGGAAGGGTGCTTTAACCTGCCCTTCTCCTCTTGAGTTTCTAAACAAAAATGCCAAGCCAAAAACAATTGGCAATAACATAGAAACTCTAAGTAGTTTAGTAAAAGTAGCAACGTCCCCTGCTTCTTGAGAAACTGAATATCCTGCCCCCACAACTTGCGCAACATCATGAATTGTGCCTCCCAAGAAAATACCAATTTGCGTGTCATTGAGATTAAAGAATGCAATCAATATAGGATAGGCAATCATAGCAATTGTACTGAGAGTTGTTACAGCAACCACAGCAAATATTGTATCACGCTCATGATCTTTATGATTTGGCAAAACTGTTGAAATCGCCATAGCAGCAGAAGCCCCGCAAATCGCAACCGCACCAGATGTTAAAACCCCAAACTGAGTAGAAAGGCCAAATAATTTTGCCATTAAAGTACCAAAAATAATCGTTGCAAAAACCGCTACAATTACTATGACTATTGGCGTTAAACCCAACTCCATTATCTGCGTAAAAGTTATCCTTGCTCCAAGCAAACCCACTGCCAAGCGCAATAAGGTTTTGGAAGAAAACTGAATGCCTATTGCAACTTTTCCCCCCTCTTCTGAAAGAAAATTAAATGCCATACCTAACAAAAGAGCAAATAGCATAACGGGTGCTGAATAATGTTCGGATAAAAAAGTGGCCGCAACTGCTATTGTTGCTGCAATTAATAGACCCGGAAAAACATCGCTTCCCTTTGTCCACAATGAGCCAAAATAGTTAGCAAAAGATTTTGAGCGTTGGTTAGAATTTGTCATATATTATTACAAATAGCTTTAGCAAATAAATTCGCAATGCTATCATAACCCTCCCAGATTCTTTGCATTAAGATTGGCACGATATAAACATTGAAAGTTGACACATGTCAACGAAGGAATATAACTGATCAACCATATAATTATGATTTCGTTTTAGAGGTCAAAAAAGAATTAAGTAAAAGGTAGAGCATGCAAAAAAAAATTTTAGAAGAATTGTCCAAACTTTCTACTCCAAACCTAAAGAAAGATATTGTTTCGCTTGGTTTAGTGTCAGAAATTATAATTAAAGACAAAAAGGTTATATTTTCTATCACCGTGCCTAAAGGGCTTGAAAAAGAATTCTCTTACCTTAGAGATCAGGCTGAGCAAACAGTTGCAAAATTAGATGGTGTCGGTATTGTTTTAGTTGCTTTAACGGCTGAGAATAACACCCCCGCTGCCGCCCCAACCAAACATAGGCTAAAACAAAAAAAAGATAGGCCAGTTGGCCCTGACATGCGCCCAGATGCAGGTGCAATTCCCGGAGTTAAGTCCGTTATTGCAGTAGCTTCTGGCAAGGGAGGCGTTGGCAAGTCTACAACTGCGGTAAATTTAGCACTATCGCTTAGCTCACTAGGGCTAAAAATTGGCTTGCTTGATGCCGATATTTACGGCCCATCACTGCCTCGCCTAATGGGGACAAATGAGCGGCCTGACATAGAGAATGATCGTATTATTCCTTTAGAAAAACACAATATAAAAATCATGTCTATGGGTTTTATGATGGAAGAAGATAATCCCGTAATATGGCGTGGTCCAATGGTTGTTTCTGCGCTCATGCAAATGGTGCGTGAAGTTGAATGGGGTGAGCTTGATATTTTGGTGCTTGATATGCCACCTGGAACTGGCGATACACAGCTAACCATTGCACAACAAGTGCCGCTTGCTGGTGCAGTCATTGTTTCTACCCCGCAGGATTTAGCCCTAATTGATGCTCGCAAGGGTTTAAAAATGTTTACTTCTGTTGATGTTCCTATCCTTGGTATTATTGAGAATATGAGTTATTTCATCTGCCCTAAATGTGGTGAAACATCAAATATTTTTGGCCATGGTGGCGCACAAACAGAGGCGCAAGATTTAAAAGTTACCTTCCTTGGAGCTATACCATTACACATGGACATTCGCCATCATTCTGATGAAGGCACACCAATTGTTATAGCTAAGCCCGATAGTGAGCATTCTAAAATATATAAGAATATTGCACTAAAAATTGCAACGAAACTTAGTGATGAAGAGGATTAAGGTTTTAGGATTTTTTGCTTTTTACAAAGTCAACAAATTGTTTTACCCAAGGGTTATCTTTGCTATTTCTTAGATGGCAAAAGCCTGCAACTAAATTGTGGATAATTATTGCATCATTTTGGCCATCAATTCCATGTCCACGTGAAATTTTGCGCCCATATTTAGTTGTTGGCGCACGGTTTTCTAAACTGGCATAATGGAATTCATGGGCATTGATTTGCCCATTTTGCCTTCCCCATGGGTGATTTTTTTGATCTTTAAACTTAACATATCCTCGCCCCTGTGGGCGATTATTCATTAGAGCATTGGCATCAATTATGCCCACCATATCATATTTTTGATCTTTCCACTCTATTGATTTGCATAAATACATTAACCCCCCGCACTCGGCATAAGTTGGCAAACCAGCTTCAATTATGGATTTTATCTCATGCAGCAAACTTTTATTGGCTGCTAATTGCTGCATTTGGGTTTCAGGAAAACCACCGCCAATGAATATGCCATCAAGATTTTTTGGTAATGAGTTATCATTTAAACAATCAAATTCAACAAGTTTTACTCCATGCTGAGCAAATACCTCTAAGTCATCTTCATAA
>JAMONZ010000080.1 GCA_027066315.1 Hyphomicrobiales bacterium | reverse complement strand
CCAAGGTCTGGTACATCAAAAAGATCACGTAAAGATCGTTTAATGTCTTTAATTGCAGAAGTATCAATAGTTTCAGAAGCATTTAAGGCATAATGAAGTGGAATTGGGGTATCTGATTCGGATATTTCAAGTTTCTCACCATGATTATTCAAAATTAAGGTGAATTGTTCAATTAAATAATATTTAAAAAATTTTGGATCGGTAAGGGTGGTTTGGTAAGTTCCAGGGCTGTGCAAAAAACCATAAGGAAGCCTTGAATCAGATTTTTGATGTTTAACTGAGGTAACTTGCACCATTGGATAGTTGGCTCGAACTTTAGCCTTTGGAATATCGCCTTTAGTTAAATCGAGAAGTTTTTGGCGGAGGAAATTGGTGTTATGTTCATATATTTCAACCACATATTGCCAAGCGGCTACTGGATCGGAGAATGATTTTTTTTTGAATGGCTTTGGTGTTATATATTTCATTATTTCTCTTTTTTAGTAAGACTATATCGACTTTTTGTTTGATGCAACTATTCAAATTTAGCAAAAAAGCATTATGCTTTTTTACAATTGGTTCTTTTTTTGCCACAATTTAATTCTATATAAGATTAAAGCGAGCTATAGAAAAAGTGTTTAGCTTTTAAAAAAGCACTCCCATGCAAAATAGCACTTAATGACTTTAGCCCCCAATACCCTCACAAAAGGGTAGTTGTTAAGTGCTTAATAGGAGGCTGTGGCAAATTATTTGCTACGGCCTTTTTGATTTTTAGCTTTGTTTTATGCTGTGGCTGTAAGTTCTGGATTGCGGGTCAAGCCCGCAATCCAGTCCTTTATTTGAGGCGTAAGTAGAATTTATTTGGTTTATAGTGAACAGTTTTTCAACTGATTCAATTACAACACCCTAACTACACCCAGTAGTCCCGCCACAAGTATCACACTTCAAACAAGTGCCATTTCGCACTAGGGTGAAGTTTTGGCATTCGTTGCAGGCTTCACCTACATAGCCCTTCATTTGCGCTTCGGCACGCAATCTCTCTGCAGGTCTGGTTTCGCCTTGAGATGGCTCGTCATCAGGAATTAGCAATGTGCCGATAGTGCTATCTGGTTCGGTTTTTAGGGTTGAGCCTGATTTTAGGGCTGTTACTGTTGAGGCTTGCATTGCTTTTACTGGGTTCACAGGTATGTTGTCCGATGAAACTAGCATAAGGTTTTTGTCTTGCACTTTGCCTCTGGTTAGGCCTTTTGAGACAAATTTCCCTGCTGGTACTGGCTCGGGAGCGTGGCTGGCTTCTCTTGCAAATTTATCTTCGCTTACGCCTTTTGAGAGAGCGGTTGCGGCACCAATATCACTTGGGTTAACATGAGCTAGATCTGATCGATCAAGATAAGAAATTGCCAATTCACGGAATACATAATCTAAAATAGATGTTGCATTTTTAATTGAATCATTGCCCATCACCATGCCAGCAGGCTCAAAACGGGTAAAAGTAAATGCTTCAACATATTCTTCAAGCGGCACGCCATATTGCAAGCCAAGTGAAATAGAGATTGCGAAATTATTCATCATTGCTCTAAAGGCTGCACCTTCTTTATGCATATCAATGAAGATTTCACCAATCTTGCCATCGTCATATTCACCCGTACGAAGATAGACTTTATGTCCGCCAACAACGGCTTTTTGTGTATAGCCTTTGCGTCGATCTGGGAGTTTTTCACGTTGGCGTTCACGCTCAACAATGCGCTCAACAATTTTTTCTGCAACAATTGCGGCACGTGCGCTTGTTGGGGCAGATACTAATTCTTCAACATTATCGTCTTCTTCATCATCTGAAATAAGTGAAGAGTTAAGCGGTTGTGAGAGTTTTGAGCCGTCACGATAAAGTGCATTGGCTTTTAGTGCCAATTTCCAGCTTAACATGTAGCTTGCTTTACACTCTTCAACGCTTGCATCATTTGGCATGTTGATAGTTTTAGAAATAGCACCAGAAATAAACGGCTGTGCTGCTGCCATCATTTTAATATGGCTATCAACTGAAAGATAACGTTTGCCAGTTTTTCCGCAAGGAGTAGCACAATCAAACACTGGTTGATGCTCATCTTTAACAAATGGCGCACCCTCTAGCGTCATAGCACCACAAACATGGGTGTTAGCGGCTTCTATTTCGCTTTTAGAAAAGCCCAAAGCTGGTAGCATTTCGAATGAAAAGTCATTTAATTGCTCAGGGGTAAATTTTAAGACGTCTTTGCAAAATTCTTCGCCGATTGTAAATTTATTGAAAACAAATTTTATATCAAAAGCATTTTCTAGTGCTTCATTAAGAGTTGCAATAATTTCATCGGTGAAACCTTTGGCTTTTAGTGAAGTTGGGTTAATTGATGGTGCTTGGTTTAAATTACCATGTCCAACTGCATAGGCCTCAATTTCTGCAATTTCACTTGCACGATACTTAAGTGTTTTAAGAGCGGCGGGAACAGCACGGTTGATAATTTTGAAATATCCACCACCTGCAAGTTTTTTAAACTTCACAAGCGCAAAGTCTGGCTCAATTCCCGTAGTGTCACAATCCATAACTAGCCCAATTGTACCAGTTGGGGCAATTACTGAAACTTGTGCATTGCGATAGCCATGTTTTTGGCCAAGCTCAAGTGCATTTTCCCACGCAACAATTGCTCTATCAATAAGGTTTTTATCAGGGCAGGAGGCGTGATCTAGTGGAACTGGCGCAATGCTTAAATCTTCATAGCCTGCAATATTGCCTTTGGCAGCATTTTTATGATTGCGAATAACCCGAAGCATATCTTTTGCATTGTGTTTATATTGAGAAAATGGCCCAAGTTCTTTAGCCATTTCGGCCGATGTTGCATAAGAAACACCTGTTAATATTGCACTTAAAGCACCACCAATAGCTCGACCCTCATCACTATCATAAGGAATGCCAGAAGTCATAAGCAGGCCGCCGATATTAGCAAAACCCAAGCCAAGGGTGCGATATTGATAGGAGCGTTCCGCAATAGCTTTTGATGGGAATTGCGCCATCATCACTGAAATTTCAAGAACTATCGTCCAAAGACGAATGGTATGCTCATACTGCTCGGTGTTGAATTTGCCATTTTTTTGACGATAGGTAAGTAGATTAATAGAGGCAAGATTACATGCAGTATCGTCTAAAAACATATATTCAGAGCAGGGGTTAGATGCAGTAATCTCTCCGCCCTGCGGGCAGGTGTGCCAATCATTGATAGTAGTGTGATATTGAATGCCCGGATCAGCACATGCCCAAGCGGCATAACCAACACTTTCCCAAAGGTCGCGAGCACGGATAGTTTTAATCACATCACCATTTTTTCTGCCGATTAAATCCCAATCGCTATCTTCTTCAACCCTTTTAAGAAAATCATCTGTTACACGTATGGAATTGTTAGAGTTTTGCCCAGATACTGTTAGGTAAGCCTCGCTATCCCAATCTGTATCATAAACAGGGAAGTCAATGTCTTTATAGCCTTGTTTTGCAAATTGAATTATACGGAAAATATAATTTTCAGGAACGAGTGCTTTTTTTGCGGCACGAACTTCTCGTTTTAATTCTGGGTTTTTATTCACATCAAAACAATCATTACCTTCACCTGTGCAATTTACACAGGCTTTCATGATGGTTTTAAGATGTTTTGATACAACTTTTGATCCAGTGACTAATGCGGCAACTTTTTGCTCTTCTATCACCTTCCAATTGATATATTGCTCAATATCTGGGTGATCGATGTCAATAACAACCATTTTGGCAGCTCGACGAGTTGTACCGCCGCTTTTTATTGCACCTGCGGCTCTATCGCCAATTTTTAAAAAACTCATTAGACCTGATGATTGACCACCACCTGAGAGGCTTTCACCTGAACCACGTAAAGAGGAAAAATTTGAACCAGTGCCTGAACCATATTTAAACAAACGGGCTTCTCTTACCCAAAGGTCCATAATACCGTTTTCATTTACAAGATCATCATCAACCGATTGAATAAAACATGCGTGTGGTTGAGGGTGTTCATAAGATGATTTGGATTGGGTTAATTTGTGGGTGAATGGGTCAACATAAAAATGCCCCTGACTTGGGCCGTCAATGCCATAAGCCCAAAATAGGCCAGTATTAAACCATTGAGGTGAATTTGGAGCAACTCTTTGAGTGGCAAACATATAACATAATTCGTCATAAAATGCACGTGCGTTTGCGTCTGTTTCACTTGCATTTTTATCGCCAAAATAGCCACCTTTATAGCCCCAATATGTCCATGTACCTACAAGGCGGTTAAATACTTGCGTGGCATCAATTTCTGAACCGAAACGTTCGTTTTCTGGTAGTTTGGCTAATGCTTCTTCGTCAGCAACTGAACGCCACAGCCAAGAGGGAACATCATTCTCTTCAACCTTTTTTAAAGCCTGAGGAACGCCAGCTTTTCTGAAATATTTTTGGGCAATAATATCTGCTGCAACTTGCGACCAATCAGCTGGTACTGAAATATCTTCAAGTTTAAAAATAACTGAGCCATCAGGGTTTTTAATCTCGCTCTTAGTTTTGCGAAATTTAATTCCTGAATATGCTGACTTCTCTAACTTAGTAAAGTGACGCTCTATGCGCATAATATATATATCCCCCAGATATGAGTGGGTGTGAAACACCCTAAACCAAAAATATGGCTTTATTATTGTAATAATTTAAAACTATTTGACTTTCAGAGCCCCATAATAAAGGGCAAAGCCAAATAAAAACCTGCCTATTCTCAAACGCTATTAGGATTTTTCCGATAATGAAAAATACCTAAAATTTACTGTTTTTTCTTAATTAAATTTTGCAAAACATTATTAATCATTAAAAATGAGGTAGGAATGACTAAATCCAATTCATTTGGTTTAATGACTATATTTAAGCAAAAGGACATAAGAAAAATAAACTAACTTGAATATATAAATGTCTTATTTGTAAAAATTCGTCAATACTAATTTTATCTATAATTATCTACTTCTTGTGGTTTTTTGTCTTTATAGTACTAAATCTGGTGTAAAATAGTTTACAAACTGTGAACAATGGGGAAAACAAATTTTATTTTTTTTTGAATTTAAGTCAGGTGTAATTTTTTTTAAAAACTTATCTACTTGCTGATCTAGTCTCAGAATTTGCTCTAACACAACGTAATATTTGGATTCTTTGGCATGATGGAGTGAATAATTATTAATTTTATAATCTACTATTAGCGTGCGAATCCCAATAGTGTGCGTGCTATCTAGCGGATAGTTTTTGTCAAGCGTATTATTTTACTCAAGTTGAGTTTTTTTGAGTAATGAGTGATTTGATAAATGCCGACACATAATAGCGAATCAAAGGATCTAACTGTCCTAATAATTGAGCCAAATAATGAGATGCAGCGATTATTACGTACCATGTTACTTGCTTATGAAATTAGAAAAGTAAACGTTTTTGCTGATAGTGAGAGAGCCTCTAACTCGATGCTGACTGATACTCCTGATGTAGTTTTACTTGATTGGGAAGCAAAGCCATTTGATGGCACAAGTTTTTTAAAATTATTTCGAAATAAAAAAATGCATCCAATATGCTTAGTACCAATTATTGTTATGCTATCTGAAGCTAGGAAAAGCTGGGTTCAAGCCGCTATGAAATTAGGAGCGCATGCTATTGTTGCTAAACCACTAGCTCCACAAATATTATTTGAAAGAATAAAATGGGCGATGAGTGAAGAGCGTAAGTTAAAGCTGGTTGGGAACTCCTATGTAATAGCAGGTACAAACAAACGTTTGTCTATAGAAGAAGAGCAGAAAGAAAAAATGGATTCTGCTAGAAAATATCAAGCAAGTCAGTTTGCAGAAATGATGTCGATACAAAGTGATATTGATAAAATTTTGCAAGTTAGTTTCTAAAGTTAGATATTGTTATTGTAAATTACTTTTTAAAAATGATTAAAAGCCTACTATGCGAAGCAGCAACACTGTGCTAAATGCAATTATATTGATTTAGTTTTTTTAATAGGTATTCGCTATGAAACAATTATTTGCTGAAATATTTATCTGGTGGCACAAGCAGACTTTTAGTATGCGAGTTCGCACAATGTTTAAGGGCGAGTTTGTAGGTTCAGACGAATTGGGCAATAAATACTACCAACATAAAAAAACCAATAGACGCTGGGTGATTTATAATGGCGTTGCTGAGGCTTCTGCGATTGCTGCTGGGTGGCATGGGTGGATGCATCATAGAGTTGACACATTACCAAATGAAGGTGATTATCAAGCACATGAATGGCAAAAACCGCATCAGCCAAATTTAACAGGCTCAAGAGATGCCTATCGTCCTCAAGGGAGTTTGCTCAACTCTGCTAAACGTGCAAAAGTTAGTGCTGATTATGATGCTTGGTCGCCTAAATAATCTATATCTTTAAGCAAAGACAAAGATTTATGATTTTTAAAAAACATATATTTGCTTTATTTTTATTAGCTATGATTCCAAACATGGCTATTGCGCAAACTATTAGCAACCCTGTTGTAGCTCTTGCTGGGCTTGATAAAATAACAGGTCGATTAATTGATTTTGATGTATATATTGATGAAACTGTTCAGTTTGGAGCTTTGCAAATAACCCCGAGAGCTTGCTATTCTCGGCCAGCATCAAATATTCAGCAAACGAGTGTTTTTTTAGAGATTGACCAAATTAGTCTTGATGGAAAAGCAAAGCGTATTTTTACTGGCTGGATGTTGGCAGGAAGTCCTTCGCTTAATGCAATTGACCATGCAATTTATGACGTATGGCTTGATGATTGCAAGCAATCAAGCGACGTATTGCCACCTGAAAGTCGATAAAAATCTGCTTTAATATGTTGGGATTGAAATAAAAGTGTTTCATATTCCTCTCGCTCAATTTCAATTGCGCCAAGGCTTGCAAGGTGAGGGGTGATAAATTGTGTATCTAGCAATGAATACCCGCCAAATTGCAGTCTTTTTATCAAGCAAAAAAGAGCAATTTTTGAAGCATTACTAACTGTATGAAACATACTTTCCCCAAAAAATGCTCCATTAAGTGCCAGCCCATAAAGCCCACCTATCAACTGATTCTTATCCCATACCTCTATTGTATGGCAGATTTTTTGTTTAAATAACTGCCGATAGACATTTATAATGTCAGAGTTAATCCAAGTGGTTTTTCGCTCAGTTCCAAAATTTGCACACCCATGAATAATTGCATCAAAATCATTATCAATTCTTATTTGATATTTATTTTTCTTGATTTCCTTAAGTAATGATTTTGAAATATGAAAATTTTCTAATGGAATTATGCCACGTTTATCTGGCGATACCCAAAATACACCAGAACTATGCTCATCTTCAGACATTGGAAAAATTCCTGCTTCATAGGCACGAATTACCAATTCTGGAGTAAGTTCAATCTCTTGAGTGTTTTTATCATTCATTGAATGTTGGCTTTATTCAAAATAAAATAAACAAAAAATCAATCATTTATATTTTTCAGATAATTTTCTAGCCAATGAATATCATAATTGCCTGAAAGAACGTCAGGTTCTTCGATTAATCTTTGAAAGAGTGGAAGGGTAGTTTTTACCCCATCAATTACAAATTCATTTAATGAGCGTCGTAACCTTTGTAAACATTCATCTCTATTGCGACCATGAACAATTAACTTTCCAATTAAGCTGTCATAATAGGGGGGGATTTTATACCCCTGATAAATTGCGCTATCCACCCGCACTCCAACACCACCAGCAGGGTGGTAGCGAGTAATTGTCCCTGGGGAGGGAGCGAATGTTAAAGGATCTTCAGCATTTATACGCACTTCAATTGCATGCCCCCAATAGGAAACCTCGTCTTGTGTAATGCTAAGAGTTTCACCAGATGCTACTCTGAGCTGCTCATAAACAATATCAAAGTTAGTAATGCGCTCTGTAACAGGGTGTTCTACCTGAAGGCGAGTATTCATTTCAATAAAGTAGAACTCTCCATCTTCATATAAAAATTCAAAAGTTCCAGCACCTGAATATTTAAGATCACGAACAGCACTGGCGCAAATTTCACCAATTTTTTCATTTGCTTTTAGGCTAAGGCTAGGGGCGAGTGCCTCTTCCCAAACTTTTTGATGGCGGCGTTGCAATGAGCAATCACGTGTTCCCAAATGAACACCATTTCCCTTGCCATCACCAATTACCTGCACCTCAATATGACGAGGTTTACCTAGATATTTTTCAATGTAGATTGTATCATCACCAAACGCTGCTTTTGCTTCAGAGCGAGCTGTTGAATAGGCAATTTCCATTTCAGCGTCACTATTGGCAACTTTCATGCCACGCCCACCACCACCAGAAGCAGCCTTTACAATAACAGGATAGCCAAACTCTTTGCCAATTGCTTTTGCGTCTTTTGCAGAAGTAATTTCACCCTTTGATCCTGGGACACAAGGAATACCTAGTTTAATTGCTGTTTTTTTAGCAGCAATTTTATCACCCATAATTTCAATATGAGCAGAAGATGGCCCAATGAATGTAATTTTATGTTCTTCTAAAATTTGCGCAAAGCGAGAATTTTCAGATAAAAAACCATATCCTGGATGAACAGCATCAGCTCCAGTAATTTCACAAGCTGCAAGAATTGATGGGATATTTAAATAAGAATCGGTGGCTGAATTTGGCCCGATGCACACGCTTTCATCTGCCAGCTTAACATGCATAGCATCGGCATCGGCAGTTGAGTGAACAGCTACTGTTTGAATGCCCATTTCTTTACAGGCACGTAAAATCCTAAGCGCAATTTCTCCACGATTAGCAATCAATATTTTTGAGAACATTTTTGCCCCTAAGCTATTCAATGATTACAAGAGGCTCGCCAAATTCAATTGGCTGTGCGTCTTCAATAATTATTTTTGTAATAGTGCCAGATTTATGAGCGGGAATTTGGTTCATAGTTTTCATAGCTTCAACAATCATCATTGTTTGCCCCTCATTAACACTCATGCCAACTTTTATGAAATCCGTCGCCCCTGGTTCTGGCGCAAGATAGGCAGTGCCAACCATTGGTGAAAGCAAAGTATTGGGATTTGAGCTAAGGTCATCTTCTGGGGTAGCAGAAACTGACAAAGCTGCAGGGGCGGCAGAAGCAGGTAGCGGAGCAGCTATAGCTGGAGCTACAGGAGCACTAACTTGCATAACCTCATTGGATGCAAATGAGCGAGTTACACGAATGCGAAATTCATCACGTTCAATCTCAATCTCTGCAAGATTTTGCTCATTTACCATTTCAGCAATTGCTCGGATAAGATCCTGATCTGCATTTGATGTTTTTTTAGATGCATTAGTTGATTTTGTCATATTACTATTTCTAACTTTTTATCATTCATTACTATCAAAATTGAAATTATTTTTAAACAATATAATCTACTTATCATGTTCTGCCAATGCATTTAAAGCCAATTTATAGCCAGTTTTCCCCAGCCCACAAATTACACCAAGAGCAACAGTTGAAATATAAGATTTTTGGCGAAATTCTTCTCTTTTATAAATATTTGAAAGATGAACTTCTATAAGGGGTAATTCTACCGCTTTGATTGCATCATGAATTGCAATAGAGCTATGGGTATATGCTGCTGGATTAATTATTATTGCGTCAAATTCGCCTAATGCCTCTTGTATCCAGCTAACTAGCTCACCTTCGATATTGGTTTGGCGAAACACAATTGTTTGGCCATTATTTTTAGCCTCTTGTTCGCACATGAGTTTAATATCATCAAGCGTATCAATGCCATAAATATCATTCTCTCTACGGCCAAGCATATTTAGATTTGGCCCATTAAGAATTAGGATTTTTTTTAACATACTAAAACGTCCATAAGCTAAGAAACTCGCCTAACTATACTTAAAGCTAAGAAAAAGCAAAGGCTTGATTGAGAAAATAATTATTTTGTTATTTTAACATTGGGTCTTATTACATTCTCGCATATTTTTAATTCGTAACTCTAACTGCTCTAAGTCAACTGCGCCTGGGATAATTTCATCACCAATAATGAATGCTGGAGTTCCATTTATATTTAGTTTTTGGGCTATTGCATAAGAATTTTGAATTATTCTGTTTATATCTTCACTAGCTGCGCTTAGCTCAAGTGAAGCCCTGTTAACGCCCATATCTTGAGCAATATCTAGAGCTTTTTTAGCCGTTATAGTTCCACGAATTGCAAAAAGTTTCTCATGGAAAGCCCAGTAATCACCACCAGCTTTATAAAATGCAAGGGATATTGCAGAGGTTTCTTCTGAGTTCTTTCCAAGCACAGGGAATTCTTTTATTATCACTCTTAAATTTGGGTCTGCATCTATTAAGGAGGTGATATGCGGCATCACCTGAGCGCAAAATGGGCAGTTATAATCAAAAAACTCAACTAAAGTAACATCGCCATTGGGATTGCCTAATATAATATTGTCAGGATCATTATATATTTCGTCATACATCTCAACTAATGCCTCGCCTGTTTGCGCATTAGTTTGATTTTCTTGCTCTTGTTGTAATAGGTTAGACATGGCGATTAAAATATCTGGATTATTTAGAAGATATTCCTCAATCATTGGATCAAGTGTCTTTTGATTAATTTGATTGGTCAAAGGAAATACCTGCCCATCACTTGATGTTTTAACTAGCATTTCACTTACGATTACTCTAACGGCTTTCTCGTCAATTCCTGACTGAGGCCTTGTTGTCATAAATGCTAACATGCTTATAGCTAAAATAATTACTGCGGCAAAAAATATATAAATAAGACGTTGCATGAAAAACCTTTAAATAATTAAAAAAATATAGCTAATATCTTAGCCTCAGGTTTAGTATATTGCCAATAGAAAAATAATTGAAAGTTATTTTGTATCAACTTTCCTTGAACAGATAAAGTAATTGATTAAAAGGTTTAAAGATGAATGACCATTCCTTAAAGCCATTTTTGGCAATGGAAGTCCTTGCAAAAGCTAAACAGCTTGAAAAAGAGGGGCATAATATATGCCATCTCGAGGTTGGCGAGCCTGCTCATTCGCCTGCACCAAATGTTATTAAAGCTATGCATGAAGCATTACCTAATCCACAAACCTATACTCATGCTAAGGGAGTTGAGGAGCTTCGAGCTTCTCTTTGCGATTTTTATCGTGAGCAACATAGTGTGGAAATCAATAAAAATAATATCATCATAACTATGGGATCTTCTGCTGGTTTTACCTTGGCCTTTTTATCTGGTTTTAAAAAAGGAGCTAGAATTGCCCTTACTCGCCCTGGGTATCCTGCATATTTAAACATTTTAAATGGACTTGGTTTTGAGGTAGAGGAAATTGGGCTTAATGCAAAAAACAAATGGCGACTAAGCGCAAATGATATTGAAAAAGCCTATAAAAAAAGGCCTTTTGACGGTCTGCTTTTTGCCTCTCCTGCAAATCCGACTGGGGCTTCTATTTCTGCCCACGAGTTTAAAAAAATAGTTGCAACATGTAAAAGGCTTGGAGTGCGTTTTATTTCAGATGAAATTTATAATGGGCTAGATTTTACCCAAAATTCTTTGTCTGCCCTTGAGTTTGATAATGACCTTATTGTAGTGAATAGTTTTTCTAAGTATTTTTGTATGACGGGTTATAGAATAGGCTGGTTGGTTTTGCCAGATAATTTAGTGCGCAAAACTGAAATGTTAGCACAAAACATGTTTATTTCTGCCCCAAGTCTTAGTCAAGTTGGTGCTATCGCAGCTCTTAAAGAGAGAGAGTATTATCAAGAAAAAAAGCAAAGCTACCTTCAAAACAGAGATATTTTAACCAAAGGACTTGTTGAGCTTGGATTTAAAAATGTGCTTAGTGCTGATGGTGCTTTTTATACTTATGTTGATGTATCAAACCTCACTAATGATAGCTTTGAATTTTGTCAAAAACTATTGCAAGAAGCTAAAGTAGGGGCAACTCCTGGTGCAGATTTTGATAGAATTGATGGCAATAAATATGTCAGATTTTCCTTTGCAGGAAAGCGTTCTGTTATAAAGGAAGCATTAAAAAGAATGGCCGAATTTTTAATTCGGCCAAAATCAATTTTGTAAAACAAGCTAGATATTATCCAAAAAACCCGCCTTTTTGCCACCAACCACCTTTTTTAGGTTGTTTCTCAGCCTTTTCTTCTGGCTTTGATGAGGTAACAACAATTTTATCATCGCTTGTATCTGCTTTTTTAAGTGCAGTTTTGGGCTTAGGCTTGGTTTTTGCCTTAGGTTTGGTTTTGGGCTTTTCTTCTTTGACAGCCTCTGTTGTCGAGCTCTTTGGCGCATCTGGTTTTGCTATAGGTTGCTCAGCTTGAGGCTGTTCAGTTTCTAAGGGTTTATTGCGTGGTCTTCTTGTTCGTCGTTTAGGCTTTTCATTTTTGTCTTTTTTGTCTAAAGATTTGGTAGTAGCTTTTTTCTCATTTTCGTAGCCAGCTGGCTTTTGCTCTTCTTGCTTATCATCTTGTACAACAGAGTCTTGTGTAGTTTCATTATTCTCAACCTCATTAGGGTTGCGTTTATTTCTTTTACCGCCACGGCGACCACGACGGCGACGTTTTGGCTGATCTTCATCACCTTCATTGACTTCAGTATTTCCATCAACAACAGCAGGGGTTATTTCTTTTGTAACATTATCACTATCACTAGCTTTTTCTGCATTATCCTGAGCAACTTGTTTTTGGTTGCGGTTACGTCCACCTCGTCTACGGCGTGATTTTGAGTTAGTTTTATCCTCTGTTTTTACATCAGTTTCATCTTCATCAGTTTCAATATCTGTCATTTGTGCAGAACTAATGCTAACATGCTTTTGAATTGATCTATTATTCTTTCTCTTCTCACCTTTTTCAATTTGAAAGCCAGACCCATTAAGAGTGTCATCGGCAGATATACTAATGCTTATGCCATGCTTGGCTTCAAGCTCAGATAGAGATTCTCTTTTGGAATTAAGTAGAAAAAATGCTGTTTGAGTGGGTGTAAGCACGTTTATTGAGAAGTCTGATTTGCGCTGAATATGATCTTCAATTGCACGCATAACCATTAGGGCCATGCTTTCAACCGAGCGAACAATCCCAGCACCAGAGCAAGTTGGGCAGACATTTGTAGAGCTTTCAAGCACCCCAAAACGCATACGCTGGCGGCTCATTTCTAACAGTCCAAAATGGCTAATTCTACCAACCTGAATCCTTGCACGATCATGTTGCAAGCTATCTTTTAATTTGCGCTCAACCTTACGAATTGAGCTTTTTTCCATCATGTCAATAAAATCGATTACTACAAGGCCAGCCATATCTCTTAGGCGTAATTGACGTGCAACTTCTTCTGCTGCCTCTAAGTTAGTTTGTAAGGCTGTTGCTTCAATATTGCGCTCTTTTGTAGCTTTACCAGAGTTAACATCAATCGATACAAGTGCTTCTGTTGGATCAATAACAATATATCCTCCAGAGGGCAGGGTTACTTGTGAGGAAAACATAGAATCTAGTTGAGTTTCTACGTTATATTTAGAGAAAATTGGCTGACTATCTTTATATTGTTTAACATTTTTTGCATGTGATGGCATTATCATATGCATAAATTCTTTTGCCTCTTCATGGGCTTGCTCGCCAGAAACATATAATTCAGTGATTTCTTTATCATATAGATCACGAATAGTTCTTTTAATCAGACTCCCTTCTTCATAAACTAAACTTGGAGCTGAAGTATTAAGCGTTAAAGTTCTTACACTCTCCCAAAGGCGCATTAAATAATCAAAATCACGATTAATTTCAGCTTTTGTGCGCGATGCGCCAGCAGTGCGCAATATTACACCCATGCCACTTGGAACTTCAAGAGCTTGAGCTACTTCTTTTAAGCGTTTGCGATCTCCTGCATTAGTGATTTTGCGTGAAATTCCGCCACCCTTTGCAGTGTTGGGCATTAGAACTGAATATCTTCCTGCTAAAGATAAATATGTTGTAAGTGCTGCGCCTTTATTGCCTCGTTCTTCTTTTACTACTTGAACTAGCAATACTTGACGACGCTTAATAACCTCTTGGATTTTATAGCGTTTTTGCGGTTCTTTCTTTTTCTCTACCACTTCTTCGTCAAGTGGATCAACTCCGCCAATCTGCTCAACTGATAAATCGTCAGGAGCTGATTGTTCAATATTCTCGCCTAGATCTTCATTTTCATCATCACCTAGATCATCATTATTAGTTTGAGAATTGTCACTTAATTGTTCTTCAGAATCTTTTGAAGGTGTTTCTGGCTCGCTTATTTCATTATCATCTAATTTTTCAGCTTCCAACAAGGCCTCTTTATCAGCAGTTGGTATTTGATAATAATCAGGGTGAATTTCTGAAAATGCTAAAAAACCATGGCGATTACCGCCATATTCAACGAAAGCTGCTTGCAATGACGGCTCAACTCGAGTGATTTTTGCTAGATAAATATTGCCTCGCAGTTGTTTTCTTGAGGCAGATTCAAAATCAAATTCTTCTAAACGATTACCTTGCGTAACTACTATACGTGTTTCTTCTGGGTGGGTGGCGTCCACCAACATTCTTTTTATTGCCATGATAAATTAATACTCCATGCCTACGATTATTAGCATTTACACCCATATAAAACGGGGCGTTAAATGTAATAGAAATCGTGGCGAAAATTTGTGTTAAAGGGGCGCGAAAAGCGCGAATTATTTGGGTGAATAAATTGAAAAGCGCATGAGCTGACATTAAAAAAATGCTAATAAACTCCTTTGCTCTCATAATATACATCCCGTATTATAAACAATGCGACTTCTTCAGACTTCATTGCTATGTGGCGTAAATCGCCAAAATTAATTTTATTAAATGCAGTAAGAAAATAGCAAGTATAAGTTTTACTTTTCTAATTAATGCATCTTATCGAATAATGTGAGGAGAGTTATATCTAAACTTAAGTAAAAACAACTTCATCAAACACATATTTAGGGGTAAATAGAATACCTCTACTAAAAGCATTTAGGCATGTTAGGAGCATTTGGCAACTACCAAAGTAATAAATACGACTTTTGGCCATCAAATATGAGTTATTTGGGTTAGAACCTATTAACTCAAAGGGTGTATTGTTTAATAAATGGTCAGGATTTTCGAATCAAATTATGGTTTATCGTTGGAATTTATGAAAATATACAAAATATATAAATCACTTTGGATTTTAAAGAATAAATATTTAGAAACATTCTTTTTAAGTCTTTTTACTCTGCTTTGCTTTGTTAATCCCAACTTTGCTCAAGAATTAAACCTATCGAGCGCATCAGCAACACTGCCGACAATTCAAGGGGCAAGAGTTTCAACCACTTCAGAAAGAGCAAGATTAGTATTGGATCTTAGTGCATCGAGTAAATTTGCTTTAGCTTCTTTTGTTGAAACAGGAAAAAATCGTATTGCTGTAGATGTAAAAGCCTCAAACTATGAAATAAAAAGTGATGTAATTCCTTCTGGTGAAGGTATAATCAGTTCTGTTTTTATCGAAAAGGCCGAAGAGGGGCGTATTAGAATATGGCTAAACCTTGCAGATTGGGCGCAAGTGCAGCAAGCATATGTTTTGGAGCCGTTTGATAATCAACCAGCACGCCTTGTCGTTGATATTGCAAAAACTAGTGAAGATGTTTTTAAGCAAAATGCTGCTAATGATATTAACTATTCAAGCGGAGAAAAAACAAATCAGGCAAATTTAGGTGATCATTCTACTGCTGCTGGGGCATTAAATATAAAATTGCAAAGAAAGGCGTTTATTGTAATTGACCCTGGCCATGGTGGAGTAGATGGCGGTGCAAGCACAAGTAATGGGATAAGAGAGAAAGATATTGTGCTTGATTTTGCAAAAGAGTTGCAAAGTTTGTTAGTTGCCTCTGGTGCATTTGAAGTAGCCCTAACTCGCTCTGATGATAGTTTTTTACGCCTAGAGGAGCGAGTTGACTTGGCTCGTTTGAATAAAGCGGATTTATTTATTTCAATTCATGCTGATAGTTTTTTACAATCAGAGGTTAATGGTACAAGTATTTATACACGAGATGAAGAGGCGACTGATGTGCTTGATAAAGTCTTGGCTTCAAGTGAAAATATGAGCGATATTGTTGCAGGGTTTTCTCCACCAAATATGGATAAACATGCAGTATCAGTTTTAGTTGATTTAATGCGACGTGAAATGCGTAAAAAATCTTATATTGCGGCGAATTCAATTGTAGATCAACTAAGGCCTAGCATCAGCCTTAGACGTTATCCAATAAGGCAGGCAGATTTTTTTGTTCTTCAATCACCAGATGTACCATCTATTCTTATTGAATTGGGTTTTTTATCTAATAGTGTTGATGCCAAAAACCTTACGACTACAGAATGGCAAAGCCGTGTTTCAAAGGCAATTGCACGCGGGGTGGCAATTTATTTTGATAATAATGCGCAAGAGTAAAAAACTTAAGTTAAGAATAAATTTTTACTATCCACAATTGTGCCATTCTATTATACCATTAAGCGAATAAACATATTATTTTTATTAGTTATGCTAACAAGGCAAATTCAAAAATGTTACGATTATTAGGTTGGTTTTTTGGCTTTGGGCTATTCATTGGTTTTGTTATATTAGGCGTTGTTGTCTGGTTTATTGCTGATCTATCAAAAGATCTTCCAGATTATCAAGCATTGGCTGACTACCAACCTCCTGTTACTACAAGGGTGCATGCAGCTGACGGATTATTATTGGCCGAATATGCACGTGAAAGGCGGCTTTTTCAAGCAATTGAAACTATTCCGCCTCTAGTTATTGCAGGTTTTTTATCAGCTGAAGATAAGAATTTTTATAGTCATGGTGGTATAGCTGTTGATGGTATAATCCGTGCTGCAAGAGATAATATAATGAAGCGAATTGAGGGTGGAGATTCACGCCTTGTTGGTGCTTCTACTATTACTCAACAGGTTGCAAAAAACTTTTTGCTAAGCGGTGAGCAGACCATGGAGCGTAAGATAAAAGAAGCAATTCTTTCGCTTAGAATCGAATCAACTTTTACAAAGGATCAGATATTAGAGCTTTATCTTAATGAAATATTCTTTGGATTTAACTCGTATGGAGTTTCTGCGGCTGCATTAAACTATTTTGACAAAGCCCTTTATGAGCTTAAAATATCTGAAATTGCCTATCTGGCAGCTGTGCCTAAAGGCCCTAGCAACTACCATCCTTTTCGTCGCCCAAAAGCTGCGATTGATAGAAGGAATTGGGTCATTGGTAAAATGGCAGAAAATGGATATATTACCCAAGAGCAAGCGCAAGAAGCTAAAAAAGATGATTTAAACGTTGTTCCTCGTGCTTCAGGGGCGCGTGTTTTTTCTGCTCAATATTTCACTGAGGAAGTAAGACGTGATTTAATTAAACTCTATGGAGAAGATGATTTATATGGAGGTGGCTTAAGCGTTCGCACAACACTAAGCCCAAAATTGCAAAATTACGCCAGAGACTCTCTTTTAAAAGGGCTTATAAAATTTGATCAAGCTAGAGGTTTTCATGGAGTTGTCGCTTCTATTGATCTTAATGGTGAGTGGGGAAAAGAATTATTTAAGCAAACCCCTTTAGCCGATATTCCTGAATGGCAACTTGGTGTTGTGCTAGAAATGCAAACAAATGAAGCCAAGATTGGACTTCGCCCAACAGCTACTAATTCTGGTAAAATATCTGATGAGAGATTAGTCGCACAATTGCCTGGTCCAGAAGTAAAATGGGTTAGCAAACCTTTATCAAAATTATTAAAAGTGGGTGATGTCATTTATGTAGAGCAAGTAAAAGACAAAGCTGGCATTTATACACTGCGTCAAATACCTGAAATTGAAGGATCACTTATTGCAATGGATCCAAGAACGGGTCGTGTTTTGGCCATGGTTGGAGGATTTTCATTTTTTGCTTCTGAATTTAACCGAGCTACACAAGCCATGCGCCAGCCTGGATCTACTTTTAAACCAATTGTTTATGCAGCAGCTCTTGATAATGGTTACACTCCTGCCTCTGTTGTTCTTGATGCGCCATTGTCAATTAAACAAATCGATGGCACATTATGGAAGCCAGAAAATTATGCCGAGCGTTTTTATGGCCCTCAAACATTAAGGCGTGGTATTGAGCGATCAAGAAACGTTATGACTGTTCGATTAGCAAAAGATATTGGCATGCCGCTTGTTTCTGAGTATGCAAGAATATTTGGTATTTATGATAACTTAATGCCAGTGTTAGCGATGTCACTTGGCTCGGGTGAAACAACAAATATGCGCCTTACTTCTGCCTTTGCTACAATAGGGAATGGTGGAAGAAGAATTATCCCTTCTCTCATTGATAGGATACAAGATCGTCGTGGAAACACAATTTTTAAGCATGATGATAGGGTTTGTGATGGTTGTAATTTTAGTGAGTGGAATAACCAAGCTGAACCAAGGATAATTGACAACAGAGAATCTGTGCTTGATCCTATGACTGCCTATCAAGTTACCTCTATGCTACAAGGTGTTGTTCAGCGTGGTACTGGTAAAAGAGTTAAAGCATTAGGCCGCCCAGTTGCTGGTAAAACAGGCACATCAAGTGATTATAAAGATGCTTGGTTCATTGGTTATACTCCTGAACTAGCCGTTGGTGTTTACATTGGATATGACACGCCTAGGTCTATGGGACGTTCGGCAACTGGTGGTGAATTAGCTGCACCGATTTTTACTGATTTTGTTAAAAAAGCTCTTGAGGGCAAACCAGTGCAAGAATTTATTATGCCAGCAGGCATGACGCAAACTTGGATTGATCCTGCAACTGGCATTAAAGCCATTGCTGGAGATGCTGCAATTCTTGAAGCATTTAAGCCGGGGAGTGGACCTAATTTAATTACTTCAATTATCGGTGTTAATTCTGAAGCATTTTTAAATATTGATGCACAAACTAATACTGACTCTAATGCTGGACGTGGCGGGCTTTTTTAATATTTTTAGGACTATCATTTAAGCCCTTTTTTATCAAGAATGTTGAATATTATGCGTGCAGAAATACAAACCATTACCAAAGAAATACAAACCACAATTACTCTCTTAAAAAGGCATATTGGCTGGGAAGACGCTCAAGCTCGATTAGATGAATTTAATGTCTTAGCAGAATCTCCTGACCTTTGGAACGATCCTAAAAATGCACAAGAAATTATGCGTCAACGCCAAGAACTTGAAGCAAATATAAAGAAGGTCAATGAACTTGAATGTGGCACAAAAGATAATATTGACCTTATAGAACTTGGTGAAATTGAAGACGATGAGCAGATTATTTTAGAGGCTGAGGCCGAGCTGCAAGTGATACACACTTTGACAGCTAGGATGCAGGTTGAAACCCTATTAAGCGGTGAAGCTGATGCCAATGATTGTTATTTAGAGGTGCATTCAGGGGCAGGGGGAACAGAAAGCCAAGATTGGGCAGCAATGTTACTAAGAATGTATTCTCGATGGGCGGAGCGTAGAAAATATAAAATTGAAAATATTGAAGTTCATTATGGAGAAGAGGCAGGGATAAAATCTGCAACAATTTTAATTAAGGGGCATAATGCTTATGGTTGGGCAAAGACTGAGAGTGGAGTGCATAGGTTAGTCCGCATCTCGCCATTTGATAGTCAAGCTCGTCGTCATACTAGTTTTTCGAGCGTTTGGGTCTATCCTAAAATTGATGATTCTATCGACATTGATGTAAGTGAAGCAGATGTGCGGATTGATACTTATCGTGCTTCAGGAGCTGGTGGACAGCATGTAAATACTACCGATAGTGCTGTTCGCATTACCCACCTTGAAAGCGGAATTGTTGTGCAATGTCAAAATGATCGCTCACAACATAAGAATAAAGCAAGTGCTTGGTCAATGCTGAGGGCTAGATTATACGAAGCAGAATTGCAAAAACGTGAAGAAGAAGCGATGGAGAAAGCTAGTTCTAAATCAGAAATTGGTTGGGGGCATCAAATTCGCTCATATGTTTTGCAACCCTATCAGCTTGTAAAAGACTTAAGAACTAACGTTGAAAGCACCGCCCCGGCAGATGTTCTTGATGGTGATTTAGATAAGTTTATGGAAGCCGCATTGGCTCAGCGTGTCGGAAATAAAGACTAAACAATTATTTTGCTACATGAATTGAGCAAGTTTCTTTCCAACTATTAAAAAGCGTGTAGAGCTTAATGTTCCATTCGCATTCTTAACCTCAAAGTGTAGATGAGGTCCTGTGCTTCGTCCTGTTGAGCCTACTTTTGCTATGATTGAACCAGCTTTTACTCGCTGCCCCTTTACAACAGAATAAGAGTTAAGATGAGCGTATTTGGTCACTAGCCCGCCATCATGTTTTATTTCTACTACTTTTCCATATCCGCCATTGCGCCCAGCAAAGGTAACTATTCCGTCACCAGCACTAAAAACCGATGTCCCACGAGGTGCAGCCATATCTGTGCCTGAATGAAAGGCCTTAGTTCCTAATATTGGATCTTTCCTATTCCCATAACTAGAGCTAATTCGATACCCTTTTTTTAAGGGGGAAAATACGGGAGATATGCTGATTGCCTTTTTTGCGGCGATGAAACGATCTAATGAAAGAACAACTTGATTAGCCTCATTTATTAAACTTTGCTGGTTTGCTCTATTATTAGCTGGAAGAAATGGTCCACCTGTTGCTTGCTCGTCATATTCAGGCATGATTGGTGCAATGCCAACTTGTTTTAATTCGTAAAGAATTACACTAGTAGATTTATTTGCAGAATTTGTTAGGTTAGCTAATGCAATTTCACTTTCATCATGCATTTGTGTAATTGATTGTTCAATTTGTGTTATATATGCCTGATTAGAATTCTTATTTAGACTAATCGATCCTGTGGTAATATTGTCTGATTGGTTTGATTTTATTGAAGGATTAGGTGGTAGATTTGAAGCAATGTCTTTTACCCCCAATTCTTGCGCTTTAAGAGCCAAGGCTTTTATATACGGATGTAATTCTGAAAGAGCAGCTTGCTTTTGTGATAGTTCTTGAATTTGCAAATTAAGGTCACCAGCCTGAGCATATTGACGAGAATAAAGTCGATCTACCTCTTGCCTTAATTCAAAAATCCTATCTTCATAGGCGATATTAATTGCATTGCTACGTTTGTTAAGTATTGAATCTATATCTGCGCTCATAAAAAAGCCAATTAATGTAATAACATTGGTCGCTAACAAAGCGATAAACATAAAATAAAAAAGGCTTGGTTTTATCATTCTCTTATTTTGAACATAAGCATTATGATTGGGCGATTTGTTGCCAAATGAAAATTGTCGAACACTGTGTTGCACTAAATTACTCTCCAAAACAGAACTAATATGAAAATATTATCACCCATTATGGTTAACAAACGAAAAAGCTAGGGAAAATATGTATATTTTTTTATAAAGATGAAGAAAATTTGCCGCAATTCTGATACATTGCTCTAATTACAACCTCAATAATTTTTTGGAATTTTATAAATTGAATATGGGCATGCAAACACAGGCTAAAAAGAAAGGATTTTTATCACTAAAAGGGTTCTTTTTGGGGTTTTTGATTACGGTTGGAATTTTCTTATTATTATTACTAGCTATATATATAAAATTATTATTTTCGCCCATTTCACTTGAAAGATATAAAGATCAATTAAATCAAGTTGCCATAGATGTTTTGCCAAATGGTTTTAATGCAGAATTAGGAAAACCATCATTAGCTCTTGAAAATGCAATATGGCCAGTTGTTCAATTTTCTCCTGTAGTTTTGGAAGATGTAAAAAACAGTGCCAAAATTGAAATGGAGGCTATTCATTTAGGGTTTTCACCAGTTAAGGCATTATTTGG
Source organism: Hyphomicrobiales bacterium (assembly GCA_027066315.1). GTDB lineage: Bacteria > Pseudomonadota > Alphaproteobacteria > Rhizobiales > Devosiaceae > S141-66. The sequence goes on along the minus strand of JAMONZ010000080.1, from coordinate 6,178 downwards.
CAATCCTAGCGTCAGGTTGACTCTTATTAAACCTCAAATAAAGATCATTCAAGATTTGCATGGACCTCGTCTTTCTGACTTTGAGTTTGTGCAAGATAATGACGGGAAAAATGCTGTTGTTTGGGTTATGGAGGGAGAGAAATCATTTCCCTTAGTTGATATTAGCTCAACTGGCTTAAGCTCTAATAAAGATTTATCAACAAATAGCGAAATTACCCTTAGATCTGATAATGATCTAATAAGTGCTAATTTCATGGCTATTGAGCAGGGTTTAGCTGAGTTTGCTAATCTTTCAAAGTTAGAAAAAATTTCTAACTTAACAATCAAAGATGGTGCAATCACCATGCATGATTCTGTTTATGGTCTTTTTCGTGAGCTTTCGAATATTAACTTTGAGGTGAATTATAATAAAGTTGATGACCTCGTAGAGGGAGTTTTTTCTACAAAAATTGCTGGGAGAGATATTTTTGGAAGTTTTAAACGAAAAGCTGAACAAGGCAATAATAGTGTTTTAATAGCTGATATACAAAATATAGACTTTGCTAGTATACTATCATTTTTAGACGATCCAAATTCACTTATAGCTGTAAAAGGATCTGGAAGTATCAGTCTTATCGTCAATTTTGATAAGCAAAACAATCTAATTAATGACGGAGTGTTTCATGTTGAACCCTCTAGCTCGCAATTGAGAATAAGGCATGATTTATTCCCCTTGTTAGTTAAAGATTTTAAGGTTTCATGGTTTCCAAAAGAGGCGAAATTAATTGTCCAAGACACAAGTGTTAAAGCAGGAAACAGTTTTGGTATAGTTGGTGGTGAGTTTTATTTGGGTTTAGATAAAACATTTGGACCTACCTTAAGCATGTCAGTTAATGCAAGGGATGTTTTCCTCCACCCAAGCGATCTTGATGCCCCAATTTCAGCATTTGATAGCATTAGCTTTTCTGGCTGGATGGCCTCTTTATATGGAGCGTTGGGAATTGATGAGTTAATAGTCAAAAAAAACGAAGCCATGCTTTTTGCAAAAGGTAGGGCTGATTTTTTACGCAAAGGCATTGGCCTTGATATTGAGATTGGTGGTTCTGGCGTTTCTAGCGATGATTTAAAAAGACTTTGGCCTTATTTCATTGCTACTTCTGGGCGTGAGTGGTTTGTTGAAAATGTAAAACATGGAGAAGTCAAAGATTTGAAAATGTTCTTAGATTTTGCGCCTGGAACATTACCGCAAGATGATAGTGAAATGAGAATTCCTGATGGATCTGTAAAGATTGATCTCGTTGGCGAAAATATTCATTTTATTCCGTGGAAAAATCTTGATATTTTAGAAGCTGAAGGATTGGTCAATATTAAAGTTCGTGACTATGTTACCACTGCCAGTTTGCAAGGAGCTACTCTTGATACAAAAGAGGGGCCAGTGTCGTTTAGCAATAGCTCTATTATTATTGATGGGGAAGTTCATAACTCTAGTGTTTTTGAACTTTCAGGTGATATTTTAGGGGATTTACCTGCGATAATTTCTCTGGGTGAGGTGATAATGCCAGATGAATTAGAAAAAGCAAACCTTGCAATAGACCCCCATAGTTTGAACGGAAAAGTTAAAGCAAGTTTGCTTTCTACCTTTGTTTTGCGTGAAGATGAGGAAATGGACAAAATAGATTATGCCGCTAACGGAATTGTTAGTGAATTATATAGCAAGCAAGATATTGGTGGGTATAGTTTTGAGAATGGGAATTTAAGTTTTGCTATGACTCAATTGGGGTATAATTTTAATGGAGCTGCCCAAATAGCTGGTTTTGATGCAGATATTAGGCTTGAGGGGGCAATTGACAAAGAGCAAAAAATCATCATCTCAACAATTCTTAACGTAGAAGAGATGAAAAGCCTTGGGTTTGAAAGTAGCGACTTCTTAGAAGGCAGTGCGCAATTTTTTGCACAAATACTACCTGAGCAAAGGCTGCAAATTACTGCTGATTTAAAAGATTTAGCAATTAATATTATCGATATTGGGATAAAAAAAGAAAAGAATATTGATGGTCAACTGCAAGCCATCATTTCGCAAAAGAATGGTGAGACTGATATTTCTGAAATTAATCTTGCTTTTGAAGATGTGAGTATAAAAGGAAATATGCAATTTGATGAAAAAATTGGATTTAAGTCTGCAAATTTTTCAACCTTTGGGCTTAACCCAAACGACAATGCCTCACTTATTGCACAGCCTGTTGATGGCGGCTTAGAGTTTAAAATCTTTGGTGATAGAATGGACTTAAAGCCCATGTTAAAACGCTCATTTGCTGTTGGTGAGCCATCAACAGGCGGTGTTAAATCTTCCCAATATGAAAGTAGATTATTAGTTGATATTGATCTAAAACAGGCAATTGGTTTTTATGGTGTTGTTGCACATAATTTTAACTTGGATATGGATTTAAAAGGGTCAGACCTACGCAATGTTTCTTTACAGGCTCAGTTTTCTTTAGGAAATGGGGTTTCAATTGTGACCAACCCAATAGATGGCGGCAGAACGCTATCGGTGGCTTTTGATGATGGGGGGACATTACTTCGATTTTTAAATATTTATTCTCGCCTATTAGGGGGGAAAGGCATTTTGGCACTCACTACAAATTCAACTACTGCTAGAGGTGTTGGGGAATTAAATATTGCTAATTTTTCTTTAGTAGATGAAAGCAAGATTGCTGATATTATAGGGGCAGACAAAGATTCACGTTCACTTATTGCAAATGAAAACCGAATAAATTTTAAATATGGTAAGGCTAAATTTATTCGCACAAAAGAGAATATTGAGATTATTGATGGCGTCTTAGATGGTGGTGAAGTTGGCGGCACTCTTCGTGGGTTTATTCATACAAATGCCAATGAATATGACCTCACAGGAACATATATTCCGCTGTTTGGGCTTAATTCAATCTTTCAAAAAATACCACTGTTTGGAGTGATTCTTGGTGGGCGCGAAGGTGAGGGGCTTATTGGCGTTACCTTTGCCATACGAGGTAAACTAGATGACCCTACTTTTGTTATAAATCCAGTTTCTATTCTTGCTCCCGGAATGTTTAGGTCATTATTTGAATTTAGAGCGAGAGAAGTTCCAACCACTCAGTGAGCATCTTAGCGTCCGAAGTATTTCCGGACGCTAAAATTTTATTTTTTTCTATTCTCAATCAAAGCAATATAAAGCGATGCACCAACAATCAAAGCTGCGCCTGGCCAAAAACTATTGCTTAATGAATATCCAAAAACTAGTAAATATACCAAGGTGTTTATGGGTAATTTTAAGTCATCAAATGGCTGTAAATATACAGCGTCTGCTAGCGAGTATGCTTTTGTCATAAAATATTGCGCCATTGCGGTAAAAACACCAAGTGCAATTAATAAACCAAAGGCTGAAACTTGCGGAATAGCAAAACCTGAGTTGGCATAAAATATTAGATTTAGCGGAGTTAAAAATAGCAATAAATATATTGTAATGGTTGCCGGTTTTTCATCTCTGGTGAGATATTTTGTTATCAAGGAAGCTCCAGCCCAAACAAATGCAGCTAAAATTGGCAGCAATGCTTTTATGGTAAAATCATTTGCCCATGGTTCTAAAATTACTAAAGCTCCAGCAAAAGCCACTATAGTTGCTAAAATGCGAGAAATTGTAATTTTTTCTTTTAGAAAAATACCTGCTCCTAAAACCACAAAAAATGGGGAAATCATTACGAGGGCAATAATTTGAGGGAAGGGCATTACGGCAAAAGAAGCAACAAAAGCCTGAACACCAATAGCCGAAAGTACTACGCGCAAAATGTGCCAGTGAAGATTGTTTGTTGCTAGTGCCTTGCGACCCTCTTTCCATATCCATGGAAGAGCAAAAAGCAGGGCAAATAAATATTGAAAAAATGCAACAGCTGATGGGCTAACTCCATTTTTTTGCTGAGAGAAATCATTAGCTGAATTTACAAAGGCAAAAGCAAGAGCTGCCAAAACCATAAAAATTGCACCTAGTAATGATGAAGATATAAATTGTTTTTTTGAGGTCGTCTGGTTCATTTTAATTCCTTCCATTTAAACCAAATCGGCCTCAGGGTTAGGAATTAATAAAACGAAAAGCACATCTGCAATATTGCAGTTGCTAATTCATAACATTTCTTCCATTCTCTACCATCCGGACTATGACCGTCGGCTTTGGAATTGCACCAAATCTGCTGACCCAAAACTTGTCTTTAAACATATTTGTCTAAATAACTAATTTTGGCGCTCGCGGGCTTTAAGGACTAAATCCTCTTACCGCCGGTGGGGAATTGCACCCCGCCCTGAGAACGTATTCATAACAATACATTATTGCATGCTATATTTCTTCATTAGATTAGATAAGTCATTTTGGCAAAGAGTATTTTATTTTTATATATTTATTGCTTTGTCATTATTCTTGATTATGCAAATATTAGATATGAATGAAGGCACTCAAATTATTCCACTTGGTGATGAAGCTATACTTGTGCGCTTTGCACATAATATTGTTGAAGAGGCAAATATAAAAGCAATAAATTTTGCCAAAGATATATCTTTATTAAAACATGTTGCAATCAAAGAAATTGCAGCTTCCTTAGTTTCTGTGCTGGTAAAATATGATAATAGAAAAATCAGCTTTTTTGAACTTAGTTCTATTATTCGACTAACTCTCTTTCAGAGTAAAAATGATGAAGAAGGCAATAGCATTCATCATAAAATTGAATTAAAATATGATGGTGAGGATTTAAAACAAGTATCGCAAATGCTTTCTCTTAGTGTTGAAGAGTTTATTATTCGTCATAGTGAGAAACCATTGCGAGTGTTAAGCACGGGGTTTGCTCCTGGGTTTATTTATTGCGGAATTCACGCCAAAGACCTGCATATTCCCCGACGAAATAAAATTAGAAATCTCGTCCCCTCTGGCGCAGTTATTTTTGCGGCAGGGCAGAGCGCAATTACTTCAACGGCAATGCCAACTGGCTGGCATGTGATTGGTCATTGTGATTTTAATAACTTTGATGTATCGATGCAGCCCCCTACTAAAGTTAATTTAGGTGATTATATTTCGTTTCAAAGAGTGAAAATATGAAGTTTGTCATCACTCGAGCATCGCCACTTAGTACCATTCAAGATGAGGGGCGTTTTGGTTATTTAAAATATGGAGTTAGTGCCTCTGGCCCCATGGATAAAAATGCCTATTTCCTTGGTGCAGATTTACTAAATACAAATGCCACCAGTGCAGTTGAATTTACTCAAGCGGGTATGGATTTTATTTATTATGGTGAAGGGAAAAGGGTGGCATTTACGGGTGGAGATTTTTCTCTTTTTATCAATCAAAAAGAAAAAAATTGGAGAAGAGTTTATAAACTGGCTCATGATGATGAGATTATTATTAAACCAAATTCATGGGGGAATTATGGGTATATACGCTTTGATGGTGAATTAGATGTGAAGCCAATTCTTGGAAGTAGAGCTACAAATACAATTGTTTCTTTGGGCGGATTTGGTGGAAATGCGCTTAAAGTTGGTGATGAAATTAATTTGCTTTCAGCGAGTATAAAAAACAAAATAAAAAGCAATTTATCTTCCACCCAGTTTGATAATCAAAATAATATATTTCATATTATTTGGGGAGTTCATGCTAATTTATTTTCGCAACAAATACGAGATGATTTGATTTCAAAACCCTTTTTTATTAGCTCGCAATTAAACAGAATGGGTGTTCGCTTGATTGATAAAAATAAAATATTTGAAGGTGAAAAAATACTCTCTCTAGTTTCTGAGCCAGTTGTGTGTGGTGATATTCAAATATTGGGTGATGGTGTGGCCACTGTTTTAATGCGAGACCATCAACCCAGTGGCGGCTATCCTCGAATTGGCACAATAATCAGTTCAGATATTGATAGATTTGCACAAATGCGACCAAATAGTAAAATATTTTTTAAGTCAAAGGCGGTTAAATAGTGAGAACAATAGACCTTAATGCAGATATTGGGGAAGGAGCAGGCAATGATGAGCAATTGCTCGATATTATTTCCAGTGCATCAATCGCTTGTGGAGGGCATGCTGGTGATGAAAAAACAATACGAAATACTCTAAGGCTTGCGCATTCAAAAGGGGTAGTTTGTGGAGCGCATCCTAGTTTTGCAGATAAGGAAAATTTCGGCCGTTT
>JAMONZ010000079.1 GCA_027066315.1 Hyphomicrobiales bacterium | reverse complement strand
TAACCGTCGTAGTGCCGACATTTATCATTTCGTCAAAAAATGCCGAAGCAATGGTTTTGGCGTGATTTTTATCTGCAAATTTTTTCTCTTCAATAAAAGTGTATTTATTCAACCATTCAAGCAAATTTGCGGCATAAGAAGCAACTACTTGCATCTGCACATAATGAATATGAGGATCAATAAAACCTGCCATTATTAAATGCGGGCGATGGTCAATTTTTTTAGCATTTTCATTGGTTTTGGCAATTTCATCATATTCACCAAGTCCAATTATTTTATCATTTTCTATCGCAACTGCGCCATTTTCTAAATAGGTATAGCTTTTTTTATCGTCAATTGACTGCGGTTCTTTGAGAAATGAAAGCACCCGTCCCCTAAGGATTTTCACACTCATAATGCACGCTCATTTTTTGCTAAACCCGCTTTATACCAATCGATAATCATCTGACGCTCTTCTAGCTCCATATAACTTATATTTGCTGGCGGCATAGCGGTTGAATAACCTGATTGGATTGCAATTTCTTTGGCGTGATTTGCAATTGCAATATCATTATCCAAAATCACATTTTTTGGTGCACGGCTTACCCCTTCATAAACTGGCTCAACTGTATGGCACATAGAGCAACGCCCCAAAATTGTATTTTTAACATCTTCAAAATTTGCAACTTGCAAAAATGATTGGGAGGATTTTGAGATGGCCTGCTCGCCCTCACTCACCTGCGGCTTGCCAATTGCAGAAAGCCAGATAATTACAAAAAATAATAAAGTTGCTAAAAGCCAAGTCCAATTTGGCTTGCCCTTTCGTGCATGTTTTGTATTAAAATAATGACGGATTAGCACGCCGATTAAAAACACCAAAGAGGCAATTAGCCAATTATAATCGGTAGCGAAAGCTAGTGGATAATGGGTGCTTAACATCAGAAAAATCACTGGCAAACTTAGATAATTATTATGCAAGGAGCGTTGTTTTGCTTGCGCTCCAAGATGTGCAGCAGGAATGCGCCCTGCTTTAAGATCTGCAACAACGATTTTTTGATTTGGTATGATGATGAAAAAAACATTTGCACTCATAATGGTAGCAGTAAATGCCCCCAAGTGGAGCAATGCAGCACGCCCAGTAAAGACTTGCGTATAACCCCAAGCCATAGCAACCAGCACAAAAAACAACATTACCATCAAACCATTTTGACTTTTGCCGATTGGGGATTTGCATAAAAGATCATAAATAATCCAACCTATGGTGAGTGAAATAAGCGAGATAGAAATTGCGCCCCACGCTGGAATGTCTAAAATATTTACATCGACTAGATAAAGATCTGCACCAAGATAATAGACCAAGATCAACATGGTGAAACCGCTAAGCCATGTTGTATATGATTCCCATTTGAACCAAATGAGATGCTCAGGCAACTCCTTTGGTGCAACCAGATATTTTGTTAAATGATAAAATCCACCGCCATGCACTTGCCATTCTTCACCATGGGCTTTTTTTGGTAAGTTTTGTGTTTTTCGCAAACCTAAATCAAGCGCAATAAAATAAAATGATGAGCCAACCCATGCAATAGCCACAATTACATGAAGCCAGCGGGTGGCAAATATAAACCATTCTAGCATTATTGTTTGGTCTGGCATTTTTTTCCTAAAATTAGTAAAAACTGAATTCCTGCCTTCGCAGGAATGACGAAGAGGGGAAACCTTATCCCCCTGAAATTTAATATCTTCACCCACAAAGTTTTTATTTCTGCCCTCACCCTGAGCTTGTCGAAGGGGCGGAGTAATCCTCATAGTTTTTTTTCACCCTTCGACAAGCTCAGGGTGAGGGTGGATCATGTTGCTCAGGGTGAGGGCGATGTATATTGCTCTGGACGCAAGCGACGCTGAAGAGTCTAAGATGTTTTGGCTTTGCCGCAGCATGACACATGAACTCTTAAAAATACCCTGAACTCACACTTTTGTCACCCTGAACAAAGTGAAGGGTCTTTAAGCACCAAAAAAGATACTTCACTTCATTCAGCATGACACTGAGTTTATCCTCAATTCTTGTTTTAACTTCCATCCTCAATCCCTCCCCACAAGGGGGAGGGAAGAAGTTTTTAGTTAAGCTCATTATGCTATTTTTGCTTGCACCCTCATCCGTCACGCTTCGCGTGCCACCTTCTCCCGCAAAGGGGAGAAGGAAGAACGAGACAAAAGGTTTGGACTAGTTAAGCCTCAACCCCTTCAGCATACCAATCAACTGCCCAGAACTCACCATCATCAATGACATCTCCAGCTTCAACTCTAAGCGTGCCTTTATTGTCTGTGATTGGGCCAGCAAATGGGTGAACAGAGCCATCAATAATGCCAGCCTTAACAGCCTCTGCTGCTGCAATAACATTTGCTGGAACTTTTGAATTATAATCGCCAATAACAACTTCTCCACCAGCAAGACCTTCCCAAGATCCACCCTCTTTCCAATTGCCATCAAGAAGTGATTTAACTGCTTTGATATAATATGGTGACCAGATATCAATGATTGATGTAAGGTGTGCATTTGGTGCAAATGCGCTCATATCTGCACCCTGCCCAAAACCACCAATGATGCCACGCTCTTCTGCAACCTGAAGAGCTGCTGGGCCATCAGTATGTTGAGTGATAACATCAACACCTTGATCAACTAAGGCTCGTGCTGCATCTGATTCTTTTGCAGGATCATTCCAGCTATCAATATATACAACTTTGGTAATAAAATCTGGGTTGGCTTTTCTTGCCGCTAGGTGGAACGCATTTATGCCCATCACAACTTCTGGGATGGGGAATGAGCCGATATATGCGCCAATTCCCGTTTTGCTCATCATGCCTGCAATTGTGCCAAGCACCGAGCGACCCTCATGAAAACGTGCGTTGTAAATTGAAAGGTTAGGTGCAGTTTTATAACCTGTTGCCCATTCAAATTTTACATCAGGGAATTGCTTTGCAACTTTAAGCATTGCATCACCATAACCAAAACTTGTACCAAAAATAATATCATGACCTTGTTGTGCTAATTCACGGAACACACGCTCACTATCTGGCCCTTCGGCAACATTAGTAACAACTGTTGTTTCAACTCTATCAGCACCAAGTGCGGTAATCATTTCTTGACGACCAAGGTCATGACCATAATTCCAGCCGTTATCATCTGGTGTGCCAATTAACACAAAAGCTGCTTTTACTTTGTCTTTTTTTGCAAAAGCGTTTGAGCCAATAAGCGGAAGCATTGCTGCTGCACCACCAATTTTTAATGCATTACGTCGATTTATAAGTTTCATGTTTTTCTCCTGTTAAAAGTTTTTTTAAATTAGTTTAGTTTGGTATGAATGGCTTGCCTAAACATGCCGGTGCGCTTGAACTAGTTTTATGCCTTATAGAAATAAGAACAAGCACAATAATTGTCGCTAAATAAGGCAGCGAAGCCCAAAGTTCGGACGGAATGATACGAAATGATCCACCCGCCGCTTTTGCATAAAGTTCCATTGTAGCTATTAAACCAAAAAGATACGCTCCCGCAAGTAGCCTACCTGGTCGCCATGCGGCAAAAACAACTAAAGCTAGTGCAATCCAGCCCCTACCCCCTGTTAAACCCTCAACCCATTGTGGGGTTAAAATTAGTGGAAAGCAAGAGCCGCCAATTCCTGCCATTGCACCACCAAAAGCAACTGCGCCATAACGCACCCCAATAACTGAATATCCGATTGAATGGGCTGAATGATCATTCTCGCCAACTGCACGCAAAATTAGTCCTGCACGGGTTTTTTGCAAAAACCAGTAAACTGCAAACACCATAAAAAGCGAAAAATATACGAGCGGGCTATAATCAAAAAACACTCGTAAAATTGGGTGTTCGGTTAAGCTATCGGGAAAGATTGATTTAAAAAGGGCAATTGGCTTCCCAGTGAATGGTTGCCCAAAAAGAGCAGAAAAACCAGCACCAAAAATTGTCAATGCCAAACCTGTTGCAACTTGATTGGCAGAAAGGGTTAGCGTTAAAAAAGCAAAAATCATTGAAACAGATGCGCCTGCAATTGCCGCCGCAAAAATACCAAGCCATGGGTTGCCAGTGGTATAGGTCACAGCAAAGCCAACCACCGCACCTGTTAACATCATGCCCTCAATACCAAGATTTAACACGCCACTTTTTTCAACCACCAGCTCACCAAGAGCTGCCAACAAAAGCGGAGTTGATGCACCAACCATGGTGATTATTATTGCGATTGTGAGGTCAATATTCATGATGCCCTCCTCACTCGTTTTATATTATAACGCACCAAAACATCACCCGCCAAAAGCAAAAATAACATCATTGCCTGAAATAGGCCAACGGCAGCATTTGGCAAGCCGATTGTTGTTTGCGCCACCTCACCACCCACAAAAGTTATTGCCAAAACAATACCAGCAACCAACACGCCAATTGGGTGAAGCCGTCCTAAGAATGCAACAATTATTGCGGTAAAGCCGTAGCCAGTTGGAAATTGCGGCACCATGCGATTAAATGGCCCTGCCACCTCAAGCATGCCTGCTAACCCCGCTAAAGAGCCACCAATTAGCAATGTTATCCAGATTGTTTTATTCTCAGAAAAACCACCATATCTAGCCGCATTTGGAGCTGAACCAACCGTTTTTACCTGAAAACCAAAAACAGACTTACTCATTAAAACCCATGCAATAAGTGCAATTAAAACCGCAATTGGCGCACCTGCCTGCACGATTGTTCCCTTTATAATATAAGGTAGGATTTGAAAATCATTGAATAAAACTGTTTGTGGTTGACCATAAGAGGTAGGGCTTTTCCATGGCCCAAAAATTAGGAAATTGAGCAATTGCACCGCAACATAGGTTAGCATTAGAGTGGTCAAAATCTCGCTGACTTTTAACTTTGTGCGAAGCAGAGCTGGGATAAAAACCCACGCCATTCCGCCCGCCATACCCGCTATTGCCATTAACGGTAAAAGCCACCAGCCGCTCATTTCATGAGTTAAAAGTGCAACCCCAGTTGCCGCTAATCCGCCAACAATATATTGCCCCTCTGCCCCAATATTCCACACATTGGCACGAAAACCAATTGATAGGCCAATGCCGATGATAATTAAAGGTGCAGCTTTTACTGCAAGGTCTTGCCATTTTAGTGAGTTAAGAATTGGGGTAAGAAAAATTTCACGTACTGCACCTAAGCCATCATAACCCAAGAGTGAAAAAATTATTGCCCCCAAAACCATGGTTAATAATACTGCCAATATTGGGGTGGCAAATAACATGATTTTACTTGGCTGTAGTTTTTTTTCAAGTTTAAGTTGCATTATTTACCACCGCTTTTTTTTGCTTTGGCAATAGATTTATTAAATAACTGATATATGTTTCTTGTGGTCCTTGCGGTAAAAGCAAATTTCACCGTAAACCAATCACTCCTCACCCTGAGCTTATCGTAGGGTGTTGCTCTATGGTTCGACAAGCTCACCATGAGGGGTTTGGGAATCACCATGAAGGGCTGGGAGTTCATTATGTGGGGTTGGGCGTTCATTATGTGGGTGCGCATGGTGGGTGCAAGAACAGCAAGAAAAGGAGAAAAAATCATGAGGCAATGACCTCGCTATTTGGGGTTAACTGCTCTGAATTCTGCCCATGTACACCACCCATTAACAGGCCTATTTCTTCAATAGAAACTTGTCCAATATTTTTCGGCTCAGACAAATTGCCCTCATTAATTACGGCGATTGCATCACATAATTCTAACAACTCATCTAGATCTTGCGAAATGATAATAATTGCCGCTCCGCCTGCTGCCAAGTCGATTAATGCCTGATGGATTGCCGCCGCTGCCCCTGCATCTACTCCCCATGTTGGTTGCGAAACTACCAACACATCTGGCACTTGCATTATCTCACGCCCCATGATGAATTTTTGCAAATTTCCGCCAGAAAGCGAGCCAGCAATAGCTGCTGAACCTGTAGTCATAACGTTAAACTCGTCAATCACTTGTTTGGTGAAATCTTTTGCATGTTTTGCTGAAATCATACCTAGCTTAGTCATATTTTGGCGATCACGTGCGGTGAGAATAGCGTTATCTTTTAGGTTGAAATCTGGTACGGCGGCATGCCCATGACGCTCTTCTGGCACGGCACAAAGTCCCTTTTTTCGTCTGTCATTTGCGCTCATGTTGCCAATTAAAAATTCATTAAGTTTTATTGCCGCCTGATCCTTTAATACTACTTCACCACCAAGGGCAGATTGCAATTCATTTTGCCCGTTTCCTGCCACCCCTGCAATGCCAAAAATCTCGCCATGGCGCACATTAAAAGAAATATTTTTTAAGCTAACACCAAAATCCCCAACTCCAGCTAATGAGAGATTTTTAACCTCTAGGGCAATCTCGCCAAAGTCTTTTATTGTGCTTTTATTGATGGCTTGTAGCGATGCTCCAATCATCATTTCAGCCATGGATTTTGAGGTTTCTTTTTTAGGGTCGCATTCACCAACAATTTTGCCTCCTCGTAAAATTGTTGCTCCATCACACAGGGCTTTTATCTCGTGTAATTTGTGCGAAATATAAAGAATGGAGCAGCCATTTTTTGCTAATTGACGCAGAGTTGCGAATAATTGCTCCACTTCTTGCGGGGTTAAAACTGAGGTTGGCTCGTCCATTATAAGTAATTTTGGATTGAGTAAAAGCGCACGAACAATTTCAATGCGCTGGCGTTCTCCAACCCCTAATGTTGAAACAATTCTAGATGGCTCAAGGCTTAGTCCATAAGTGTCCATTACTTCATAAACTTTTGCCTCAAGTTGCTTTTTTGATAATTTATTGTCCATTCCAAGTGCAATATTTTCAAGCACGCTCATTGCCTCAAAAAGTGAGAAATGCTGAAACACCATACCAATGCCAAGGGATCTGGCTTCTTTTGGATTTTTAATGTGAATTTTTTCGCCATTCCAAAAAATACTGCCACTATCAGGAAGCATAATGCCATAAATCATTTTCACTAAAGTTGATTTTCCTGCGCCATTCTCACCCAAAAGCGCATGGATTTCACCTGCCTTTATCGCAAAAGAAACTTGGTCATTAGCAAGCACACCCGGAAAGGCTTTTGTTATGCCTTCTAGCTTTAGTCGAAATGGTGTTTTTTGTTGCTTATTATTCAAGTAACTACCCTATTAATTCTTCAAATATTTATGTTGGAGATTATTTCACCAAGAGTCAAAGCTGCGATTATTTGCGGACGCTTATCCACAGGCAGGCTGCCCACAAGCCCAGTATTACCAATTGGGCAAATCATTCTTTCCAATTGCTGTTGATCTCCCCCATTGCTTATATAATATTTTTCAAATTTTTTACGCTTGGTTTTTGAGCCGATCATTCCTGCATAAGTAAAATTATTAAGTTTTAAAATTTCATTCATTAGCAAAAAATCTAACTTGTGATCATGTGTGAAAATGACAAAGGCAGATTTTGCTTTTGCTTTTCTTACAATAACCTCTGGCAGAGGGGTTATTTTGGTTTTTATATTGGGCGCAATATTTGCCATCACGTTAGCTCGAGTGTCAATTAGCATGGTTTGATAGGGCATAAATTCCAATAGATTTGCCAATATTTTGCCAACATGACCTGCACCAAACAGATAAATATGGGGTTGGTTTTCTTCTTGGGTTTTTATTTTTTGCAACAAATTTTTGCTTTGCATTTCATCTAATAATTGCAGTTTTAATTTCACTCTTCCACCGCAACATTGATTTACTTTTTCATTTAGGGCAAACTCTAATTCTTGCTGTTTCATGTTTGTTTTAAGCATTTTTTTTGCTTGCTCAATCGCCAAAAATTCTAAAGTTCCACCACCAATTGTACCTAGAGAATTTTGCTCATTCACCAACATAAGGGCATCAATATTTCTTGGAGTTGAGCCTTTTATTTTTATTATTCTGACTAAAACGCATGGGGCTGAATTAATAAATTTTTTAACCGTGACTAATCTAATATCCATTAGTTTTGAATTTCATTTTTTAATCGCTCAATAGTCATTAAAATATTTTCTGGCGTAGCAGGAGTATTTAATTGCGGACATATTTTATAGTCTGCAACAGAGGCCACAGCCATTGAAATTGCCTCTAAAATCGATATTGCCAACATGAGTGGCGGCTCGCCTACTGCCTTTGAGCGTTTAATTGTGTTGGCAGGGTTTTTTGACCAATTTGCTAGCTTTACATTAAAAATTTCTGGCACGTCTGACGCAAGTGGAATTTTATAGGTCGAGGGTGAAAATGTTGACAGCTTTCCCTCCTCATTCCATGCTACTTCTTCGCTAGTTAGCCAGCCCATACCTTGCACAAAACCACCCTCAATCTGCCCAATATCAAGTGCCTCATTTAGCGAATTGCCAACATCGTGCAAAATATCAACTTGGCTAACTTTGCTCTGCCCAGTTAGCATATCTATACTCACCTCTGACACTGCCGCCCCATAAGAAAAATAAAAAAATGGATTGCCTTTACCCTTTTCTCTATCCCAGTGAATATTTGGTGTTTTATAAAATCCTGTGTCTGATAACTGCACCCTAGCTAAATACGCCATTTCTATGAGTTGAGCAAAGTTTAGTTTTTCTTTGCCTATTTTCACCTTGCCATTGGCAAAAATTATCTGCTCTGCTTTGCAGTTAAATTTTTCAATAATAAAAGCTATCAAACGCTGTTTGATTTTACTCACTGCATCAAGTGCTGCCATGCCATTTAAATCTGCTCCCGACGAAGCAGCCGTTGCTGAGGTGTTCGGCACTTTATCGGTGCTGGTTGCTGTAATTTTTACCTCAGATAAATCTACTCCAAAACCGCTCGCCACTATCTGTGCGATTTTAGTATGAAGCCCCTGCCCCATTTCTATACCGCCGTGATTTATCATGATTGAGCCATCACGATAAACATGAACCAATGCCCCTGCTTGATTATACCAAGTTGCGGTGAATGAAATGCCAAATTTGACTGGCGTTAGGGCGATGCCCTTGCGAGTATATTTGTTACTTTTATTGAAATTGATAATTTGTTTGCGACGGTTTTGATAAGAGGAGCTTGCCTCTAGTTCATCAACTAACCGTGCAATGATATTGTCTTTTATTACCTGATGATATGGCGTGGTATTTTTTTCATCTATGCCATAAAAATTTATTTTTCTAATTTCTAGCGGGTCTTTGCCAAGCGAGTAAGCAATTTCTTCAATTATTCGCTCGCTTGCCAACATTCCTTGCGGGCCACCAAAACCACGAAAGGCCGTATTTGAAACTGTATTGGTTTTTAGCGGTTGTGAAGTTAGGCTAGCGGCGGGATAATAATAGCAATTATCGGCATGAAACAATGTTCGATCAGTAATAGGGCCGCTTAGGTCAGCAGAGAAACCACAACGAGCTGCAAAATTTGCCTCCATCGCTTTTATGCGCCCCTCATTATCAAAACCAACTTCATAATCGAGCAAAAAATCATGGCGTTTGCCTGTGATTTTCATATCATCTTCTCTATCGGGGCGTAATTTTACTGCCCTGCCTGTTTTTTTTGCAGCTAATGCTGCAACGATGGCAAATAGATTGCTTTGTGTTTCTTTTCCGCCAAATGCCCCGCCAACTCTTCGCACTTTTACGTTTATTGCATTGATTGGCACATCAAGCACATTGGCAACCATTTGCTGAACTTCGCTTGGGTGCTGGGTAGAAGAATGAATAGTAATTTCATCATCTTCACTTGGGATAGCAAAAGCTATCTGCCCCTCAAGATAAAAATGTTCCTGCCCGCCAATTTGCATTGATCCATCAAGTTGGTTTTTTGAATTTTTTAAAGCTGTAACAACATCACCCCTTTTGAGATGCAATGGCTTTGCAACCTGTTCCGCCCCCTCTTCTAGCGCAGTTGCTATGTCGACTTTTACAGGAAGTTTTTTATATTTTATTTTAGCAAGAAGTGCGGCTTTTTTTGCTGCTTGACGAGTTTTTGCAACTACCGCAAAAATTACCTGCCCATAAAATTCAACCAGTTTTTCAGTAAATACTGGCTCATCATGCAAATGCATTGGGCTGATGTCATTTTCGCCAATAATATCTTTTGCACTTAAGATACAAACCACGCCATCGGCAGCTTTTACCTTGCTTAAGTCTAACTTCTCAATCTCACCATGGGCAATTTCGCTAAGCCCTAAATAGGCGTGTAACGTTCCGTTTGGCTCAACCATATCATCAATGAAAATTGCTTCGCCAGTAACATGTTTTTTTGCGCTATCATGTGGGGTGTTTTTACTCATGATTTTTGCCCCAAGCCAGCTTGCTCCAAGCCAGCTTGCTCCAGATAGAATTTTCGAAGCAAGTTTTGAGCTATTAACAAACGGTATTGTGCTGTTGCTCGAACATCATCAATTGGTACAAAATCATTAGGTAAAGCTAGGGCTGCTTTTTCAATTATCTGCTCTTCAAAAGGCTGACCAAGCAATTGCTGCTCTGCCTTTTTAGCTCGAGATGGTTTTGCTGCCATGCCACCATAGGCAAGGGTGGCTTTAGTTATTTTATCATTGTTTATTGTTAACTTAAAAGATGCACAAACGGTTGAAATATCCTCATATTTGCGCTTAGAAATTTTATAAATTGCGTATTTTTCATTATCCTTTAAATATGGAATTTCAATATTTTGAATAAACTCTCCCTGCTGCAAATCTTGCTTGCCATAGGCGATATAAAAATCTTCAAGCAAAATTTTTCGTGTGCTTTTTCCCTTGCGTAAATTTAGACTTGCGCCAAGCGCAAATAAAGGTGGGGCTAGGTCTGCTATGGGCGATCCATTGGCAATATTTCCACCAAATGTTCCCATATTCCTTATTTGATTGCCGCCAATATTAAAGAGGAAATCTGCTAATTGAGGGAAGTGTTTTTTAATAATTTTTTGGCTTTGAGAATAGTTATTTGCTGCCCCTATTATTAAGTTATTCTTGCCTTGTTTTACTTCTTTTAATCCATCAAGAGAGGCAATATAAATTACTGGTGAAATATTTTTAAAATCTTTATTGACCCAAAGTCCAATATCGGTTGAGCCTGCTAAAAGGGTTGCGTTTGGCTTTTTCTCTAACAATAAAGCCAAGTCATCAACATCTTTTGGAATGATAAACTCACCTGCTTTATTGCTTATTTCAACCCGCCCGACAATTTGCATTTTTTGTAATTTTTTGGTGATTGTTTTTTTCTCATTTATAAGTAGATCATTTTCTAACCCTCCATCATTTACGATAGCTTCAACAGCACGGATTATCGATGCATAACCAGTGCATCTGCATAGATTTCCTTGCAGGGCTTTTTCAATATCATCTTTATTTGCTTTTGGCTTACTCATCAGCAAACCATAAAGCGAGAGGATTATTCCTGGAGTGCAAAATCCACATTGGCTAGCGTGATATTTTACTATTGCTAATTGGATTGGGTGTAATTCTCCTGTTGCGGATTTTAGATGTTCAATGCTTACTATATGTGTGCCATCTAGCGAGCCGATGAATCTTATACAAGCATTCACGCTTTCATAAATTAGCTTGCCATCGACCAACCTTCCTACAAGCACAGTGCAAGCACCGCAATCTCCCTCATTACAGCCTTCTTTTGTGCCGTTTAGGTTTTTTTCTAATCGCAAAAAATCAAGTAGGGTTAGACTGGGTGAAAAATTGTCTAACTCAAGAATTTTGTCATTTAATAGAAAGCTGATTTTTTTGCGTATTTTCATGCCCTAGCTACCTCGATAGGTTGAATATCCATAGGGAGAAACAAGCAATGGTACATGGTAATGTGCGTCCTCATCTGCGATCATAAAACGCACTGGAACAATATCTAAAAATTGGCCATTTTGTGGGGTGAAGTTGAGTGAAGTAAAATAATCACTCACGTAAAATAACAATTCATAGGTGCCTTTTTTAAACATGGCTTCAGCCAGAAGCGGTTTTTCGCATCTTCCGTCTTGGTTGGTAATTGCGCTTGCCAATGAGATGCGTTTATCGCCTTTTATTTCATACAGCTCAATTTTCATTCCAGCGGCAGGGTTTCCTGCCATTGTGTCAAGAACATGCGTTGTTAAATATCCTTGATTTGCCATAAAATACTCCCAAATTTGAATCACTTTTATTAAGCTACAACGCAAACGCCTATAAATACTAGTAATTTTGACCTTTTGGTCTATTTTTACAATAGTTGATTGTAAAAGAATGGTTTTAGGCGCATATTATTTATATAAGCGATGAAAGGAGTATTCAAATGCGATACCCAAGAAATATGCTAGGTTATGGTGCTAAAAAACCAGAGGTAAAATGGCCTAATGAAGCCAATATTGCGGTGCAATTTGTGTTAAACTATGAAGAGGGCGCAGAGAATTGCTTACTGCATGGCGATAAGGCTAGCGAGGCTTTTTTATCTGAAATTATTGGGGCAAAACCTTGGAAAAAACAACGCCATTGGAACATGGAGAGCATTTATGAATATGGTGCAAGGGCGGGGTTTTGGCGGTTGCATGATTTATTTGTAGCTCATGACATTCCTGTCACAGTGTTTGGGGTGGCTGATGCACTTATGCGCTCCCCCGCTCAGGTTGAAGCAATGCAAAAAGCGAATTGGGAAATTGCATCGCATGGCTTAAAATGGATAGATTATAAAAATTATAGTGTTGATGCAGAACGTAATGATATGCATGAGGCTATAAAAAAGCATATTGGAGCAACGGGTGATCGACCTAAGGGTTATTATCTTGGGCGATGCTCTATTAACACGCTTGATTTAGCCACCGAGGAAGACGGTTTTACCTATCTTAGTGATGCTTATAATGATGATTTACCATATTGGCGTGAGCATTGGCGAGATCCGCAATTGATTATTCCCTACACGCTTGATTGTAACGATATGCGTTTTGCCACTAGTAATGGCTTTAGCAATGGTGAGGAGTTTTTTACCTATCTTAAGGATAGCTTTGATGCGCTTTATGTTGAGGGAGAAAATGGTTCACCCAAAATGATGTCAATTGGTTTGCACAATCGTTTGGCTGGCAGACCTGGGCGTGTGCTAGCAATAAAGAAATTTATTGAATATATAAAAAATCATGACAAAGTTTGGATTGCTAGGCGTATAGATATTGCAAATCATTGGATTAAAAACCATCCATTTGTTAAGCCCAAAATTAAACCATCAAAATTAGCTAAAGATGATTTCTTGGCTCTATTTGGTGGGGTTTATGAAAAATCTGAATGGGTGGCAGCACGTGCTTTTGAGAGTGAGCTTGGGGCGGCAAATGACACTGCACAAGGGTTAAATTTTGCTCTGCGAGCGCAATTTCGCCTAGCTAGCGAAGAAGAGCGGCATAAGGTTTTAACTGCCCACCCCGATTTGGCAGGGAAATTGGCGCAAGCAAAGCAACTAACAAAAGAAAGCGAAAAAGAGCAAGCAGGAGCTGGGCTTGATGTCCTTAGTGATGAGGAGCGTGAGCAGCTTAATGATTTAAACAATAGCTATCAGACAAAATTTGGTTTTCCTTTTATTATTGCGGTAAAAGATTATGATAAAAAAGGCATTTTGGCAGAATTTAAGCGGCGAGTTGAAAATGATAAGAAAAGTGAATTTGTTACCGCTTGCAAACAAGTTGAGCGAATTGCACAATTGCGAATTGAAGAAATATTGGATTAAAAATGGTTGAGTATTTCACGCCTAACGGGGGGTTATTTCCTCAAAGCAGAATGCCAAATGACAAGGCGGTTTTTAACGAGGCCTACGTGCTTATTCCAAAAACCGTTCTGTCCGATATTGTCACCTCTTATTTTCCATTTTGGGATAAAACTAGGGCTTGGATTTTGGCTCGCCCACTTAGTGGATTTGCTGAAAGTTTTGCTCAATACATTGTTGAAGTTTTACCAAACGGTGGCTCTGATAACCCCGAACCAGACAAAAAAGCACAGGCTATTTTATTTGTCACGTCGGGAGAACTTGAGTTAAATCTTGATGGCGAATTACATAAAATGACGGCTGGCGGATATGCCTATATTTCAGTCAAAAGCAAATGGAGCGTAAAAAACAATAGCTCAAAAAATGTTAGCTTTCATTGGATTAGAAAAAAGTATCAAAAAATTAAAGGTATAAAAACACCTAAATCTTTTGTTACAAATGAGCAGGATATTGAGCCAATTTATATGCCTGATACTGACAGAAAATGGAGTACTACTCGCTTTGTTGACCCCCAAGATATTAGCCATGATTGCCATGTTAATATTGTAAATTTTAAAGCTGGTGGCGTAATTCCTTTTGCTGAAACTCACGTTATGGAGCATGGGCTTTTTGTGCTTGAAGGAGAAGCAAAATATCGGCTCAATGAAGAGTGGATAAACGTTGAGGCTGGTGACTTTATGTGGCTTCGTGCTTTTTGTCCGCAGGCTTGCATTGCTGGCAATAATGGAAATTTTCGATATTTATTATATAAAGATGTGAATCGCCACCCATCCTTAACCCTTTGAGATAACTAATGAAAACTATTAAAATTAAACCGTTAAATCAAACTGAATTTTCACCCTTTGGTGATGTAGTTGAAATACCCAAAGACAAAAAACCTATGTTGATTAATAATGGAACAACTGAGCGTTTTCCTGATTTAACAAATATTATTACACAAGGATCAGATGCTCGCACAGCCATTTCAATCTTTCGTGCTAAACCTTTTACCCTGCCCTACACACTTACATTTATGGAACGGCATCCGTTTGGTAGCCAGTTATTCATGCCACTTGTTCCGTCACGTTTTTTGGCTATTGCGGCGCATGATGAAAATGGCAAACCAAGCGAGCCTCAAGCATTTTTAGTTGCACCTAATCAGGGCATAAATTTTAAAATCAACACTTGGCATGGATCGCTTGTTGCACTTGATGAGAGGCGAGATTTTTTAGTTGTTGATCGTGAGGGCATTGAGAATAATTTAGAGCTTTATGATTATCCCTCAGCTTATAGGATTGAGATATGAAACAAGATTTAGCTAACCATTTGCTCGATGTAATTGAATATAATATTGCTCCAATGACAGCACGAGAAGTCCAACGAGGCAATAAAATTTTTGGGGCAGCAATTTTACTAAAAAAAGACTTATCACTAGTCATCGCACAAACAAATAACGAAGTTGAGAACCCGCTTTGGCATGGAGAAATGCACGCAATTAAAAAACTGCATGAGATGGATAAAGCAGATATTCCTGACCCAAAAGACTGCATTTTTTTAACAACCCACGAGCCATGCTCACTTTGCCTTTCAGCAATCACTTGGGCTGGGTATGATAATTTTTATTATTTATTTAGCCATCAAGATTCACGAGATAAATTTGCTATTCCACATGACATAAAAATATTGCAAGAGGTGTTTGGACAAGAAGGGCAAAAGTCACTTTATAATAAAGATAATGCTTTTTTTAACTCATACTCTATTGTAAAAATGGGTGAAGAATTTGATAAAAAACAGCGTGAGAAATTTAATAGCCGCATCAAAACTATTGCGGCTATTTATGATGATTTGTCTGCAAGTTATCAGGCTGGTAAGGGTGAGGACGGTATCCCATTAGCCTAAATTCTTAGCTTTTTAATAATAAAAACTATGCCCAAAAATAAATCTGGGCATAATTTATTATTGATATTTTTCCATCGGCAGGCCTTCTTTAATCCAGCCAGTTACACCATTTCCTGTTGTGCCACCATATACTGAGTAGATATTTTCATACCCACGTCTTGCTAACTCAGCCCTAACCACTTCTGATCTATTTCCTGAAGCGCAGATGAAGGCGATGATTTTTTCTGGATTTTTAGCTCTAATTTCATTCAGCTCAACTAAAAACTGCTGATCTAACATTGAAAGAGTTATAGCTCCCTTTGCAACACCTATTTTTTTCCACTCATCAGGTGTTCGCACATCAATAAGTATCAACTTTTCTTCATTTTGCAGGGCAAAAGTTTGCTGATTAGTTAGGTCTTTTTCTGGCGAAAAGGCAAATGAGGCCGTGCTGAACATAGCAATGATAATTGCTATTATTAGGGTAATTGATTTTGCTTGATTATTAAAATTTGTTCTCATGATACTCTCTTAAAGTTTGTTTTATGTATATTAGACTTTCATAATATATATGCCTTTTAGACAATAAAATGCAATCTTTTTTAACATTAAACTCAATTCACTTATTCGTGCGAAGACAATCTGAATTTCAAGAATTTTAGATAATTACAATTTAGATAAAAGTTTATCTATTTTGGTAAGATTCCAATTACGCTCATAATATATATGTAGCGGCAATACTGAATAAATTGCATTCGAAATAGTTTTTAATAAAAGACGTCTCGAAAGTAACTTAAGGAGAGTAAAGATATGCAAGTTGCTTTTTATAAACATGAATTAACAGCTAATGATGCTCAGCCAATTGCTGACGTATTAGCTACGCCTTTTTTAACCAGCGGCCCTGTTGGTAAAAAGGTCGAAGCGCAGATGGAGGATTTCTTTAACGTCCGACATGCTTTGCTTACTAACTCATGGACAAATGGTGCAATTGCAGCTTTGTTAGCACTTGGAATTAAGTCAGGCGATGAAGTTATCGTTCCTGCTATGACATTCATTGCATCTGCAAATGTGGTGGAAATATTAGGAGCTACACCAGTTTTAGTCGATGTTGACCCTGACACACAATTGATGCGTGTTAGCGACATTGAGTCTGCACTTAGTGAAAAGACACGAGCGATCATTCCTGTTCATCTTTACGGTCAAATGTGCGACATGAAAGCTATTGCTGAACTTGTTAAGTCACGCAAAGAGAATATCGCAATAATAGAAGACTGCGCCCATAATTTTGAGGGTGAATTAAATGGCGAAAAACCAGGGAAATATTCCGATGTGGCTATTTTTTCTTTTTATGCAACAAAAAATATTGCATGTGGTGAAGGCGGCGCAATCATCACTAATAATGATGAAGTTTTTGAAAATTTAAAGCAAACTCGCCTGCACGGCATGAGTGCTGGAGCAGCGGATCGTTTTAAAACAGGATCATATAATCATTGGGACATGGAGCAATTAGGCGTAAAAGCTAATTTACCAGACTTATTAGCAGCACTTTTGCCAGATCAAATTGATAAGGTTTATGATCGCCTTGCAAAACGCACCATTCTAGCTGATCGCTATCGCAAAGCATTTGCTAATATGGATGTAAAATGCATTTCCCAAATAGATGGCGCACTTAATGCTCAACACCTTTTTCCTATAGGAGTTGATGCTAATATCCGAGATGAGGTTTTAACTAAATTAGGTGAAAGCGGCATTGGCGCAACGGTTAATTACCGAGCCATTCATACGCTGACATTTTATAAAGAAAAATATGGCTTTAAGTCGAGTGATTTTCCAAATGCAAATGCTTGGGGCAATAGCGCAATATCTTTGCCGCTCTACCCATCTCTTACATTTGCAGAGCAAGATTATGTAATAGAAACCATCAAAAAATTAACAGCAAAAAAATTAGAAAAAGCCGCATCTTAAGCAGCTAAAAAAGTAAAGAGTAACAGGAGTAATAATAATGTCAAAAGTAATGGTAACCGGTGGTGGTGGATATATTGGCTCAATTTTAACAGGCCAACTTTTAGAGACAGGACATGAAGTTGTTGTGCTTGACTGGTTTGTATTTGGCACAAAACACCTTAATCAATATAAAAATAATCCAAAACTTACTCTATTAAACCAAGATGTGCGCACCATTAAACCTGCGCAAATTAAAGGTATTGATATTATTTGTGATCTTGCGGCTTTATCGAATGATCCAGCGGGTGATTTAGATGCCAATCTTACAAAACAAATCAATTTTGAAGCTCGGGCTCGCTTGGGTAGAATTGCAAAAGCAATGGGTGTAAAACGCTATATGTTGGCCTCTTCTTGCTCAGTTTATGGCGCAAATGGCGACATGGCTGCAACCGAAGACAGCCCAATAAACCCGCTTACAACTTATGCAGAGTGTAATGCATTAGCTGAACAGGCTTTGTTTGAATTATCTGATAGTGATTTTAGTGTCACCGCATTTAGAAATTCAACCGCTTTTGGTCTTTCATCTAGAATGCGCTTTGACTTAGTTGTAAATATTATGACGCTTAATGCCTTTAAAGACCAAGAAATAATCATTCATGGTGATGGACAGCAACATCGTCCGCTCATTCATATTGCTGATATTTCAAGAGCATTTGTTAAGGCGATAGATTCTGAAACATATATTGTTGAGGGTCAGATTTTTAACCTTGGTGTAAATAACGTAAAAATTGCAGACTTAGCTACAACCGTTGCGCAGGCTTTGCCAATGGATATTGATATTATCTATCATCCAAATAATAGTGATGCTCGTGATTATACCGTTTCATTTGAAAAAATGCGCAATAGGCTTGGGCTTATACCGCAAATGCAAATTGAAGATGGAATAACTGAAGTGTTCCACGCCGTACTTAAAGGTGAAACAAGCATGACCCCTGATACAATCACTCTAAATCGCTATAAGGAAGTTATGGCTGAGGGTGAAGAGATAATCAAAAAAATGGAAAATATTTCAGCATAAAATTTTGATACAGAAATAAAAAGGCGACCCTAAGAGGTCGCCTTTTTAAATAGATTATTATTATTCTTTAGTTGGGAATTTTGCTTTTGCTAATGCTATAGCAAGCCAAAAAATTGATATAACAATAGAAATTGCCCCAACAAGCACAAGGTAATATGGCAAGCCAAACAAGAATTCAGCCATTATGCCAAGCGGCATTGCCATGCCCAAAAGCCCTGTATATGAAATCCATTTTGCTGAACCTGCCGCAACGGGAAGTTTTAAAAGTAAATAACCAATCATAATATTGATAAAGGCAAACATATTTCCATGCACATGCGCCAAACGTGCTTCAAAATGCGTCCCCATATCTGAGCTTGCAATCCATTCTTCTTTGCCAGAGTAAAAATCTCGCATGTATATTAGAGCAAATCCGTAGAGCATAAAAAAGCCTATAAAAAACAGGCCTGTCACAATGTTTGTTTTTCCATAATTTTTCATTTTATTTTCCTTTGTTTTTATTATTAAAATCTATCATATCAAGTTGTATTTTGAGCAATCGCTTACCCTCATTTTTTAAGTCGAAATTTAGTTGACTAATTGACCAACGCATGGACAAACCTTGCACCAAGGCAATGACTAAAAAAGCTAAATCTTGAGCTTGTTTTTCATGTCCTGCCAAGGCAAACTCATTTGCTAAATAATCTCGGAATTGTAGCATTAACTTAGTAAAAATTGAACGCAATTCAGAATTTGCATGTTGTAATTCGTAAGAAAAAAGAATTGTCAATATCGCAGGAGTTTCACTTAAAAACTCCAAGTGCGAAATTACAAGAGCATTAATTTTTTCTTGCGGATTTAGAGTTGATTGCAACGGTTCTGCCCAATGTGTTTTGGCGTTTTTTGCAATCTCATTTGCTACCGCAATCCATATATCTTGCTTAGTTGGAAAATGCCTAAAAATGCCTGCATGAGAAAGGCCAGAAGCCTCAGCAATTGCAGCAGTTGATAAACGATCTGGACCATCAGCATCTGCAAGAGATAAAACTGCCTCAACAATGATAGACTTGCGCTGTTTAGCACTCATTCTTTTCGTAGTTTGTTGAATTGCAAACTTATGCATGCCTGATTTCCCAACTTTACATTTAACTGAACAACTGAACAACTGAACAACTGAACAACTGAACAACTGAACAACTGAACAACTGAACAACTGAACAACTGAACAACTACTTATTACGCAACTATCACTTAGTTTAGCAAGTAAGTAAGTGCTTACTAACAGATTTATTCAATAATAGCAAGAAGGGGCAGAGCCAGACAGGAAAAGAAAAAACAGTCTGTTCTACCTATCATATTATCTGTCTGGATTTTCCTTGTAATAGTAGTCAGAAGCTCAAGGTTGACCAAGTTATTTGGAATTCAACTTTATTTATTTAACTTAGTGAGCATGCGTCTTGCAAAAAAATAGCTTAAATTTTTATTGACTTGTGAATTCCTAATATCTTAAATTTACATTATAATTCAATAAGTTACCTCCATCACTCTAGAAATATTCTAAAGTGAGTTATACTATATTGTGCATTTTTCTTGACCTTAGAAATATATTTATATTCACCTGAAAATATCACAGGATTAATTTCCAATATTGAACATAATTATTAGCGAATAAAAATGTACAGCATAATCTTAATTTTCCATATTTTAGCGGCGACAATCTGGACTGGTGGGCATTTAATTCTTGCTTTTATTATTTTGCCAAAAGCAATGCGCCAAAAGGAAGTGAAAGCTCTTTTAGAATTTGAACAGGGATATGAAAAAATTGGCATTCCTGCTTTAATCATTCAAGTTGCTAGTGGATTGTGGCTTGCTTATCAGTTGCAACCAAATCTGTTAAAATGGTTCTCATTTGAAGATTTTACCTCAACTCATATAGGGATAAAACTTGGGCTTTTGGCTATAACCGCAATCATTGCAATTGATGCAAGACTTCGCATCATTCCAAAATTAAGCTCAAATAAATTATCAATAATGGCATGGCATATTATTCCTGTTACCATTCTTTCTGTAATGTTTGTAATTGCCGGCGTTGCTTTACGCTCTGGCGGGTATTAGAAAATCCTAACTTTTTGCTTCCATTGCAATCGCCCTAAACATCTCAATAGTTTTTTGCTCTAACTCATTGCCATTTTGCCCATCATTTCGAAAATTTCTATCGGCAGAAGTTTTTACAATAACAACTCCAGCTTTACGATTAACATATAGATACTGCCCATAAATCCCGATGGCATAAAATTCTTCATCAGCATTTATTGGCACCCACCATTGATAACCATATCCAAAATGATCGTTAGCCGCCGCTGAGGCTGGAGCAGTTGCTTTTACCGATTGTTGCGCCCAATCTAGAGGTATAATCTGCACGTCATTCCATTTACCTTTTTGCAACATTAACTGCCCAAAGCGGGCATAATCAGAAGTACGCATATTTAACCCCCCAAGCGCAAATGCTACTCCAAAGCCATCGGTTACATAATAGGCATCATCTTTAGCTCCAATTTTTGACCAAAGATTTTGTTCAAATAACTCACTAAGGCTTTTACCCGTTGCAGAGCGCAAGACCATTGCAAGAACATGGGTGTCTATTGAAGTATATTGACGCTTTTCTCCTGCTTCTCTTTCTCGCTCAATAATTGATGCCGCAAATTTATCCATTGAACCGCCCAGCGCAAGCACCCTGCCCATGCGGTTTATATCACTATCAAAATCAAGATAATCTTCATCAAATTTTACTCCACTAGCCATGTGTAAAATGTCAATAATTGCAACTCCATTATAGGCAGATTGTTTTAACTCTGGGACATATTTTGTTACCTCATCATCAAGAGAAAATATTTCACCCTCCTCCACAGCAATACCAAATAAAACAGACAGGAATGACTTAGCTACAGACCAAGAAATACGCTTATCTTGTTTTGATGTGCCTAGATAATAATCTTCAAAAACAACTTTACCATCGCTAAGAACCATCAAAGATGTTGTGCTGGTATTGCTTAGGTAATCTTGTAACAAAACCTTCTCGCCTTCAAATTGAAAAGTTTTTGGTAATTGAGCAAGGTTATAATCAAACTCAAAAACCTCACCACTTCTGGCAAGGTTTTTTGTTTTAAACATTTTATCCATAAAAGAAAAATTGCTAACTATTTTCTCTTCAGAAAAGAGCGAATTTACATGGTAAAGACGGGTAATTTTTTCACGATTAAACAAGCCAATAATTACAATGAGGATAATTATCCCTAACAAAAGCCATAAAATTATTTTTAAAAACTTAGCCATATCATATCAATTCATTATTTTTTTAAAAATCACCCTCTGCGGCACGCTCTAGAATTTGCAGCATTATTTCTTTAACCTCAAGTGCTTCTTTAAGCAATTCAGGGGGTAGAGTTTTTCCGCCATAAATCATCATATCCATATCCAAAGTATAAATCCACAACTGCCCTTTTTCGTCCTCTACTAGCGAAATTCTACAAGGCAAATAGGCCGCATAAGCTAGGTCATGCTCAATCATTTTTGCAGCAGTTAGCGGATTGCAATAAAGGTAGATATTTAATTTACGCCAAGGCTTGCCATTCATTAAAGAAACCTGATCCCCAAGCGGTAATTCTCCAACTGCACGAATATTTAACTCAATTGCGATATTTTTAATCGATTCATCAACTTCTTCAAATGTAAGACCGTCTGCAACCTTAGCACTCCAAACTGTTGAGGCGGCACTATTTCCACTATCGACCAAGCGATCTGCCATGTCCTTATAGACACCAAAAGCCTTTTCATCAAAACTATCAAAGGCTGTTTTATATTTATAAAGTGCAGGACCAACCCATACAGCCAAAGCAATTGCTAGCACTCCCACTATGGCCAATAAATTTCTAATAAAGCTCATAAATTTCTCCCCTTAATATTAGCATATCACGTTATAGGAATATTTCATAAACGCAAGTGTATGCTAGCTTGGATTTAAGAAAATTAGCATATTATCTAGCATTAAGAGTAGCTATTATTAACTGCTCTTTTTAGATAAAGATGAATGAAATTTTAAGCTCAAAATATATTTTACTTGCACTAATGCTTAAAACTGCCCCAAACTAATATAGTAATAAAAATTAGTAACAGGGGAAAAATAATGAGTTCATATTTTAAAAACATGCCAAATCGTGAGGGGTTTTTTGGGGAGTATGGGGGTGCTATGTTGCCGCCGCCGCTTGTACCGCAATTTGCAGAAATAACAAAAGCCTATGACGAACTTTCAAAATCATCTGAATTTCTTAATGAATTAAAGTATATCCGCAAACATTTTCAAGGCCGCCCTACTCCTATTTCTTATCTTAAAAATCTGTCCAAAGCATCTGGCGGAGCGCAGATATATGCTAAACGAGAAGATCTCAACCATACTGGTGCGCATAAACTCAACCATTGCATGGCCGAAGCATTGCTTGCCAAACACATGGGCAAAACCAAATTAATTGCTGAAACTGGGGCTGGTCAACATGGTGTTGCACTTGCGACTGCTGCTGCATATTTTGGTATGGAATGTGAAATTCATATGGGAGCAGTAGACATTAAAAAAGAATATCCTAACGTTGTTCGCATGAAATTATTAGGTGCAAGTGTTGTAGAAGTTACTGAAGGAGCGCAGACGCTTAAAGAAGCAGTGGATAGCGCATTTGGCTCTTATATGGGGCAAGCAGACAAAGCATTATTTGGCATCGGCTCAGTTGTTGGACCTCACCCATTTCCAATGATGGTGCGTGATTTTCAAAAAATTGTTGGTCAAGAAGCACGTGAGCAATTTATTGATATGAATAGCGAGTTACCTGATTTAGTTGTTGCTTGCGTTGGTGGTGGATCAAACGCAATGGGGCTTTTCTCTGGCTTTATTGATGACGATGATGTTGAATTGCATGGTGTTGAGCCGCTTGGAACTTCTACAAAAATGGGCGACCATGCCGCAACAATCACCTATGGCGTTGATAGCGCAATTCACGCTTTTAAAACACTTGTGCTTGTTGATGAAAATGGCGACCCTGCACCGGTGAACACTTTAGCCTCTGGGCTTGATTACCCCGGAGTTGGCCCAGAGCATGCACATTTGCACAAAATTGGAAAAGTGAATTACTCTACTGCTACCGACAAAGAAGCCTTAGACGCATTTTATAAGCTCTCTTCAATGGAGGGAATTATACCTGCACTTGAAAGCGCACATGCGGTTGCTTTTGCGATGCGTGAAGCAAAAAACCACCCTGGCAAATCTATTTTACTCAACCTTTCAGGGCGTGGTGACAAGGATATTGACTTTGTTACTGAAACTTATGGCTTTGGTGAATAGGATAAATACATTTGGTGCGGGATTTTTCTCGCACCAAAATTTATAATAAAGCCAATAAATATTCCTTAGCTATTTCAAATATTATTTATTAGTTTATACTGATAAAATGATTAAAAAAACACGCAGCGCATTATTGAGAATACCTCGCTCTGGCAAACAAACAATTTTAATTGCATTTGACTTCATTGCTCTTTCTTTTGCTGTTTGGGCAGCATATTCGTTGCGCTATGGCGTTTTCTTTGTCCCAGATGATATTCAATATTTGATAATGATTGCTGCACCAATTTGTGCCATTCCTGTTTTTATTAGATTTGGACTTTACCGATCTGTTATTCGCTATTTGCCTGAGAAAGCATTTTTGACGATTGCTAACGCCGTAATATTTTCTACCTTATTATGGGTTGTTGTATTATTTTTATTAGAGTTTTTAAAAATTGGAGGAATACCTCGCTCTGTTCCATTAATTTATAGCGTCTTAGCAATATTAATAATTGGAGGATCAAGATTTGGTGCAAAATATTTTTTATGGACACCCTCGCATAAGAAATACTCAAGCCAAGTTGTAATCTACGGTGCAGGAGAAGCTGGCTCGCAACTTGTTCGTGCATTACATAAAGAGGGTGATAAATTTGTTGCTGGTTTTATTGATGATAATGTAGATTTACAGGGGAGAGAAGTTGCAGGGGTTCGGGTTAATTCACCTGATAGGCTTTCTCATTTAATTGAAACGATGGGCGTTAAGGAAGTTATTCTTTCTATGCCAAGAATTAACTCAAGTCGTAGGCAAGAAATTATTTCTTCACTTAGCCACCATCAAATTAAAATTAGAGCATTACCAGCCCTATCCTCTTTAGCCTCTGGTCAATACATTATCTCGCAAGTTCGGGAGATAAATATTGATGATATATTAGGACGATCAACTGTTCCTGCCAATCCTGAATTATTATCTCAAATGTTAGAAAATCGTGTGGTACTTATTTCTGGTGCTGGCGGCTCAATTGGCTCTGAGCTTTCTCGCCTTGTAACAAAATGGAAAGCACGCAAGATAATATTATTTGAAGCTAATGAGTTTGCTCTTTATCAAATTGATCGTGACTTAAGAAAAAGATGTAACATACAGATTATTCCTATTCTTGGTTCAATTACCGATAAAACATTAGTGAATAGAGTGCTTAAACAAAATAGCGTTCAGGTAGTTTTTCATGCCGCTGCACATAAGCATGTTCCACTGGTTGAGGCCAATGCGCTTGAGGGAATTAGGAATAATGTTTTTGGCACTAAAATTTTAACCCATGCTTGTTTAGAAAATGCTGTTGAGAATTTTGTGCTTATTTCTTCTGATAAGGCAGTCAGACCCACCAATGTTATGGGCGCAACAAAACGTTGGGCCGAGATGATTGTGAGCGATTGTGCAAATATTGCCAATAAAAATAACACAAAACAAAAATTTTGCTTCGTAAGGTTTGGCAATGTATTAGGATCAAACGGCTCAGTTGTGCCGCTTTTTAAGGAGCAAATTGCAGCAGGTGGCCCACTAACGGTTACTGATGAAGTAATGACAAGATATTTTATGTCTATCCATGAAGCGGCAGAATTAATTGTTCAAGCTGGGGCTTTATCTAAGGGAGGTGATACATTTTTATTGGAAATGGGCGAGCCAATTCTTATCAAGGATTTGGCAATAAATATGATCCGATTAGCTGGTTTAAGTATGAAGACCGATGAAAACCCAAATGGAGATATTGGCATCTCGATTATTGGAAGACGGCCCGGAGAAAAAACCCACGAAGAATTATTTTATGATCCAAAGAGTGCTAAAGTCACGAGACAGCCAAAGATTTTACGATCAAATCATGTCGATCATACCAAGAGAGGCTTAAATAGCGAGTTAAAAAAACTAAACACTGCTTTTGAAGATGAAAATGAAAATTTAGCACGCCGTATTTTATTTGACTTTATAAAAGAAAATGAAACTCAAGATATTGGTGAAAAAATAATCTCTATAAGCAGTGCAAAAAATCTATAGCATATATATTAAGCTACGTTATTATTTTTAGTTAAAGATAAATTTTACTCGATCATCTACATGGATAAAACCCTCACCCGGCTCGATCACCGCAAATCCATCGGCTTGGGCAATTGGCAACATTTCGGCTGAACCGCCCCTCCCAATCATTTTAATTAATAATGTTCCATCTGATGAATTGCCAGTTATTTTTACTGGAATATATTCATTACGAAATGGGCGGCGTTTTCTTTTAAATGAGCTTATTGCGCTAATATTTGATTGAGGCTTTTCTTTCATTCCAGCATTTTTATCAATAATTGGCTTCGCAATCATTTTAAATGTAATATTTGCAGCCATTGGATTCGCAGGAAGGCCAATATAAATCGCATTAGCAATTTTACCAATCAACATTGGTTTTCCTGGTTTCATTGCTAATTTCAACAGATGAAGATTTGCTCTAAAATTTTTATCTTCACCTAATGTTTGATTTTGCTGGGCGGTTAAAATACCGCCAACAGATATCACAATATCAGCAACTAAAGCTGCCCTTTTTAACACATTTGATAATTGATCGCTATCATCTGGCACAGACCCTAAGTCTATTGCCTCAACCATTGCCTGATCCAAAAGACCCGTTAATAGATACCTATTAGAATTATATATTTGATTGGCCTCTAATTTTTCTTCTGGCTGGCGTAATTCCGAACCAATTGAGAAATATGCAATCTTGATTTTCTTTCGTACATTAATTTTACTTAGGCCACATGAGGCAGCAAGTGCCATATGGGCAGCA
The DNA here is from genome assembly GCA_027066315.1 of Hyphomicrobiales bacterium. Lineage (GTDB taxonomy): Bacteria > Pseudomonadota > Alphaproteobacteria > Rhizobiales > Devosiaceae > S141-66. The sequence continues at coordinate 1,505 of JAMONZ010000079.1, read as the reverse complement.
CTCATCAACTCACCCTCTAGCACCAATATTTCGCCAGCTTTTATATCTTCTCCTATGAGGCGGATATTCTCGCCCTGTTTAGGCTTTTTGGAAATTACAACCCTACCGCCATGCAACTCCACATGCTCTTGCATAATAACTGCATCAATTTCTGATGGAACATGGCCACCAGTAAAAATGCGAACAGCCCCATGCTTGGGACTTTTTATCTGCTTATCACCAGCAAAAATCTGCCCTTTAATATCTAAAATCCATGGAGCATCACCCTTTAGCTCATCTAAACGAATTCCATATCCATCCATGGCCGAATTATTAAAAGGAGGTTGGGCAATTGGAGAAATAATGCTTTGTGCCAAAACTCGATTGTGACAATCTTTAAGAGCAATTGTTTCAATTCTTGCAACAGGCTTTGCTAAGCGCAACCCACGCTCAACCGCAAGATCAATTGCAATTAAATGTTTTTGCTTTTTAGAGCGTGTACCATAAAGCCCTACTTCTTTTATTTCCTTTAAATCAACTTTAGCCATTTTCTTAATTCCTAAGATTTTTAGCGAAATAAATCTCGCCTATAAAATTGAATTTAATACATCAAGACCAATTAAACGCTCACGAGCCTGCTCAGAATTGATTAAATCTAACGTTACTTTAAGAGCATCAAACTCATGCGATTTAAGCAAAATTGCAGCCTTTTGTTTATGCACTCCATCTTCAACAAATGCGAAACCAAATAGAGAAGGCACTGCCTCTTTTGAGGATTGGCAAGCAATAAGTTCTGCAGCGGCTATTCTTGTCAATCTATCAGAATTGACGCATAAATCAGCCAGATCAACTTCAATCTTACGCCCATTTGATGCCTTAAGAGCCTCTGATCGTACAATGTCATTTTTATCATTTGTCAGTTTGGTAATAACTTTGCTCACAACGCTAGTTTTAATAAATGCCAAAGCCCTAATTGCTCTAAAACTAAGTGAAACCTCACTCGTTGTAGCATGACGCAATAAAATGCGTTGAGCAGGACTAATATCAATGCCATTTTGTGCTAAAACTAAAATTCCATCAATTGCAGCTTCGCTTAATGATTGCTCACTCTCGCCTGCGGCTTTTATCAAAGGTTCAAGCAATTCTTCTCTTGCAGTTTCACAACCAACAAGAGCCGCTAATTTACGCACATCAAGATGGGCAGGAGTTTTACTTTGAGGGTTAATTTTTTTACGCTTATTTGGCCCTACACCTGTCATCTCAAGGAAAGCAATGTCCTTCTCATCAATCTCTATATTATCTTCTTCTTGTAATGGTATTTCACTGTTAACTGCCATGATAGCGTCTAGGGTTGAGAGAGGGGGTGATTTTTCTTTTACTATTTCAACTTCTGGCTGTGCTGTTTCTTCTATTTTTGGATGTTTTGATGCCTCAATAATATTACCCTCACGGTCTAATTTGACCATGCGGCTATCTTGATCTCTCTCTTCTTGTTTTAAGTTTTTTTGCTTTTTGAAATCAATAAT
>JAMONZ010000078.1 GCA_027066315.1 Hyphomicrobiales bacterium | reverse complement strand
ACACCCCAACAGTTTCTGCATTTTGATAAAGTTTATAGGTTTTTTTATCATCGATTGGGATATTTTGAATTAAAAAATCCTTCTGATAAGTTTGCCTAATTGTTTTAACAGCATTTTCAATTACTGTGAGGGTTTTTAGTCCCAAAAAATCAAATTTCACTAGTCCTGCAGGTTCAACCCATTTTAGCGAATATTGCGTAACTGGCATTGTGGAACGTGCATCACGATAAAGCGGTACAAGTTCTTGCAGTGGACGATCACCAATAACAATACCTGCGGCATGGGTTGAGGCATGGCGATAAAGCCCCTCTAAATTTTGGGCAATTTCAAGTAATTCAGCAACCACCTCTTCTTCATCACGCATGGCCTGCAACTTTGGCTCACTTTTAATTGCCTCGCTTAGCGTCATTGGGTCTGCTGGGTTCGATGGTACTAATTTGCATATTCTATCAACTTGCGGATAGGGCATTTGCAAAACTCGCCCAACATCACGTAATGCGGCTCGTGCTTGAAGCGAGCCGAAGGTGATAATTTGAGCTACTTGCTCAAAACCATATTTATCTTGCACATATTTAATCACCTCTTCTCGGCGATCTTGGCAAAAATCAATATCAAAATCGGGCATTGAAACACGGTCAGGGTTCAAAAACCTCTCAAACAATAAATTATATCGTAAGGGATCGAGATCAGTAATTGTAAGTGCATAAGCAACTAACGAGCCAGCACCAGAGCCACGCCCCGGCCCTACAGGAATATTTTGAGCTTTTGACCATTTTATAAAATCAGCAACAATTAGAAAATAACCAGGGAACTTCATATCACCAATGACACCAAGCTCAAAGTCTAGACGATCAAAATAATCCTGTTCTGTTAAATCAGGGGCTAATTGTAATGTTTTAAATCGCTTTTTTAGGCCTGCATGGGCTTGAACTCCAAGCTCTTTTGCCTCTACTGCAACTGCCTCGTCATCTGACAGCGAGGGAGCGGCTGCAAATTTTGGTAAAATAGGGTCATGCGTTTTTGCATAAATGCTAATGCGTTTTGCTATCTCAACACTGTTTTCAAGTGCTTCAGGAATATCTGCAAACAATTTTTGCATTTGCTCACGTGATTTGAAATAATGCTGTTCGCTTAATTTACGTCGCTCTGTTTGTGCCAAAACCGTGCTGCCCGCAATTGCTAAAAGCGCATCATGTGCCTCAAAGTCCTTTTGTGTTGGAAAATATGGCTCGTTTGTTGCGACTAGAGGAACATCATGTTTATAGGCAAAATCGATAAGTTGCGGCTCTACAATATGCTCATTTAAGAAATTATGGCGTTGCAACTCAATGTAAAATCTATCTTTAAAAATGGATTGTAATTTTTGCAAGCGACTTATGGCATGGTCTTTTAAACCAGCTGCAAAAAGTGGGTCTACTGCCCCCTCAGGACCACCACTTAAACAAATAAGTCCGCTAGAGCTATTATCATCTAGCCAGTCAAAAGAAATTGCTACTTTATCGCTGTCTTCATCAAGATAGCATTTAGAAACCAAAGCCGAAAGATTTGAAAAGCCCTGCTGATCGATTGCAATAAGAACAATGGATCTTTTTGTAAACCCAAATGCTTTTTCTAAATCTTCATCAAAGTCAAATTCAATTGGTAGATCACAGCCAATAATCGGCTGAATACCCATTTTGATAGCCTTTTGCGAAAACTCTAAAGCACCAAATAAATTTGCACTATCAGCAATTCCAATAGCTGGCTGAGCATCTGCCTTGGCGAGGTCAAGCAACTTCCCCACTGGCAAAGCACCCTCTAACAAGGAGTAAGATGAGTGTACATGAAGATGAATAAAATCAGGGCTAGCCAATTGCAATTTCCTAAATTTTGCTAAATTAAATTATTTTTGCCATGCCAAGGACAAAACCAGAAAGATATGAAAACATCCAAATGGACCATACAATTAAAGAAATTCTATGAAAAGTTGTTATTTGCTTTTCTTGTCCACGCAAAAGGATAATAGTCGCCCATAAAACATGCAAAGCCATCAAAAATAATGATATGAATCCAATTGTGGCATGCGGAGTAAGCACAATGCTACCAATACTTAAATATGTAAGATAAGTAGCAATTAAATCCAAAGTCAAACCTATAAAAAACACATATACATGCCATTTTTTAAGCCGTTTTGAGAACCAGCCAGCCCATACACTTAAAGAGTAAAAGACAAGTGCAAGAGTGAATAAGACAATTCCATATATCATTAAAGTTGGCATATTATTTTCCTAATAAAAAATCACTCCTCTCTACATAATAGCATGAGATAAAAAAACCAAACATAAATCAAGTTATACTCGAAAGAATATCTATCCACATAATGGCAGTAGCACTAAAACCAAATAGAGATAAAAATGCGAATAAGTCCTTTATAAAAAAAATCATAATATACTCCGTTCTTTGTTTGTTCTTTTTATATGTTCTTTATTTGTTCTTGTCTAGTATTTTTTTGATTTTCTTTAAAAGTGATAGAAGCTCTTTAATTAAGGCTCACAAATTAAGTTGAATAATTATTTTAATTCAACCCTTGCATTTTTGTATGTTTTTAGTCCTATATTATTCAAATCATATCGGTATATAGTTTTAGTAATGGGGAGTTGCTAGAATGATTACACAAGCACCAGAGTTAAGCGTTGGGATTGAGGAAGAGTATTTCCTTGTTGCTCTTGATACACTTGACCTTGCACAAAACCCACCAGAGCAATTTATGATTGATTGCACAAAAGAGCTTGATAGTCGTGTTTCACCTGAATTTATGCGCTCTCAGATTGAGGTTGGCACTCGCCCTCATGCATCAGTTCAAGCTGCCATAATTGAATTATCTGAAATGCGCCAAACAATTTGCGAAATTGCTGCCCGCTACAACCTTGCTCCAATTGCCGCCTCCACCCACCCTTTTGCAGATTACCGCGAGCAAATTCCAACTCATCGCCATCGATATGAAGAATTGGCAAGTGACCTTGGAGCAGCGGTTAAGCGGCTTCAAATTTGTGGTTGTCATGTTCATGTAGGGATTGCTGACGATGATATGAGAATTGATATTATGAATCAGGCATCGTATTTTTTACCTCACATACTTGCACTTAGCACTTCGTCACCTTTTTGGCATGGCGAAGATACAGGGCTTAGTAGCTATCGCCTTTGTGTTTTTGATGCTTTACCTCGCACTGGCATTCCTGATGTATTTGAATCTCATGGTGAATATGAGCGGGTAATAAGCCAGCTTATAAGTGCTGGCTGTATTGAAGATGCTAGCAAAATCTGGTGGGATATTCGCCCCTCTAGCCGCTACCCAACGCTTGAAATGCGAATTGCTGATATTTGCACAAATATTCAAGATACCGCAGCCATAGCGGCAACCTATCAAGCTCTTATTTCTAAGCTATATCGCCTTAGAGTGAATAATCAACGTTGGCGTATTTATCCTCGTTTAACACTAGAAGAAAATCGCTGGCGGGCAATGCGCTATGGCACGCATGGCGAGATGATTGATCTTGGAATTGGAGAAGCCGTTCCATTTCCACAATTAGCTCATGAGCTAATAGACCTATTATTTGATGATGCAGAACAGCTTGGAACTTTAAAAGAGTTAAACCATATAAAGACAATCATCAAGCGAGGAACTAGCACTGATAGACAGCGTAAAATATTTGAACAGGCAGTCGTCTCTGGCAAGAATAAAGATGATGCTTTAAAAGCTGTTGTTGCTCATTTAATAAAAGAAACTGCCATTAAAATATGATTATTTAGAGTTTTGTTGGCACAATCATACCTTTTTCAAGTGTGACTATACGATCTGCTCGTTTGGCCAAATCATGATTATGGGTTGCGATTAAAGCACTTGCCGAGCTATCTTTTATAAGTTTTGTAAACGCATCAAACACCATGGTTGAAATTTCTGGATCAAGATTACCTGTTGGCTCATCTGCCAAAATAATTGAAGGGTTATTTGCTGCAGCACGTGCAATGGCAACTCGCTGCTGCTCGCCACCTGAAAGCTCTCCTGGTCTATGCGAAGCACGATCCGACACACCAAGCATTTTTAGCAATTTCATAGAATGAGCATCAGCTTGTTTCTTATTTTTTCCTGCAATCATTTGTGCCAAAGATACATTTTCTAAAGCTGAAAATTCAGGCAATAAATTATGAAATTGATAAACATAGCCAATATGATTACGCCTTAGCCTTGTTCTGCCACGATCAGATAACTTTGCAGTTTTTTGACCACATATTTCCACCTCACCACCCTGAGTTCTCTCAAGCAAGCCGCCAACATGTAACAAGGTGGATTTGCCTGCACCAGACGGGGCAATCAGGGCAACTATTTCGCCAGCGTTAAGCGATAAATCGGCACTTTCCAGTACTTTTATTATGGCTTCGCCCTCACCAAAATGCCGATGAATTCCAGTTAATTTCAAATTGACTTTACTCATATCTTAAAGCCTCAACTGGTTCATATTGTGCTGCACGCCAAGCTGGATAAAGCGTCGCTAAAAAGCTCAACCCCAAAGCCATTGCCAAGATTATGCTAACCTCGAAAATATCAACTCTTGATGGTAATTGTGATAAGAAAAAAACTTCGGGCGGAAAAATGCTAACGCCTAAAGTTTGAGCTAACCAAAGCCTTATGCTTTCTGCATTCATTGCCAAAACTAGCCCAAGCATCAGGCCTAACAATGTACCTAAAAACCCAATTGTTGTGCCAACTATAATGAAAATTCGCATGATTGCCGCACGGGTTATGCCCATTGTACGCAATACCGCAATATCCCTGCCCTTATCTTTAACTAACATAACAAGCGAAGAAATTATATTAAAGGCTGCTACAACAACTATCATTGACAATATGACAAACATAACTACACGCTCAACTTGCAAAGCCTCAAAAAAAGTTTGGTTGCGTTGTTGCCAATCAGTTAAAATAAGTGGCCGCTCAACTTGGGCATAAATACGCTCTCGCACTTCATCAACATTATCAGGATCATCAATAAAAAGTTCAACAGCAGTTGCAAAGAATTTTTGCTCATAAGCTGCGTCAATTTCCTCATCACTTGCATCAAAATCAGGCACTGTTGCGCCATCTCTTAAAACGTCTTTATGTAGCTTGAAATATTTTTGGGCAGTTCGCATTGGCAAATATACAAAAAAACTATCAAATTCAACCATGCCCAAATCAAAAGTTGCAACAATTGGGTATGAGCGAATTTGCGGAGTTGTGCCAAACGGAGTTGTTGCACCGTCGGGGTTTATCAGCGTAATTTTATCGCCAAGAGTAACCCCAAGTTTTTGTGCTAAACGATAGCCAATTGCCGCACCTTCACTTTGATCCCAATTTTCCCAACTTCCAAGCTCTACACTATTTAAAAGCATTGGTAATTTTTCAATTGATTGCTTGGTAACACCACGAACACTAATGCCAGTTGATTGTGATTTGGAAGAAACAAGAGCCTGCCCCTCAACAAAAGCAAAGGCGTGTACAACTCCATCAATTTGCTCTAATTTAATTGCAGTTTCATCATAATCAGAAAAACTACTATCAACCGGATAGGCAATAAAATGCCCGTTCAGCCCTAATATTTTTGATAATAAATCTTCTCGAAAACCATTCATAACCGAAGTAACAACGATCAATGTTGCTACCCCAATTGCAATGCCTGTAAGAGTTAGACCTGCGATTACAGAAATGAATGTGTCTTTTCGCCTAGCACGCAAATATCGCCCTGCAATAAACCACTCAAGGGCAGAAAAAGGAGAAGTGCCGCTTTTTATGTTTTTTATCTCGCTCAATCTTTATCTCGTCTGTTTGGGACAATTAAATCTATTATTTTTTGCACCGCATTTTCCAAAGGAATATTTTCTTTTTCTCCTGATTTGCGAATTTTTAGCTCGGCCTCACCAGACTTAACTCCACGAGGACCAATGATTAATTGCAGCGGAATGCCAATTAAATCAGCAGTTGCAAATTTTGCCCCTGCCCCTTGATCTCTATCATCATAAACAACGTCAATATTGGCTTTTTTAAGTTTATTATAAATATCTTGGCAAACATTGCTGCACTCATCATCTTTAGCTCTTAAATTTATTAATATCACCTCAAATGGAGCAACGCTGATTGGCCAGATAATGCCATTTTCATCATGGCTAGCTTCAATAATTGCAGGGACAATTCTAGTTAGGCCAATGCCATAAGAGCCACAAAAAACTGACACTTGCTTGCCATTAGAATCTGTTACATCCGCTCCCATTGGCTTTGAATATTTATCTGCAAAATAAAAGGTTTGCCCAACTTCTATTCCACGAGCAGAAATGCGCTTATCACTTGGCACATTGGCAATTAAATCTTCTTCACTAGCCACATCTTCAGTTGCTGCAAATAATGATGTCCAGTCATCTACAATTTTTGAAAGATCACCATCATAATCCAAATCAATGCTAGGGATATTTTTCTCTAACAGATCAGCATGGCAAAAAACTTCGCTTTCACCAGTTTTTGCTAACACAATAAATTCATGGCTTAAATCACCGCCAATAGGCCCTGTTTCTGCACGCATGGGAATTGCGGGAATTCCAAGCCGATAAAAGGTTCGCAAATAGGATACAAACATTTTATTATATGATTTTACTGCATTCTCTTGGTTTAAATCAAATGTATAGGCATCTTTCATCAAAAATTCTCGTGACCTCATAGTACCAAAGCGTGGTCTTATTTCATCGCGAAATTTCCATTGGATATGATAAAGAATTAATGGCAAATCCTTATAGGATTTTATTGCTGAGCGAAAAATATCGGTGATCATCTCTTCATTGGTTGGGCCATAAATTAAATCACGATCACTACGATCTTTTATACGCAACATTTCTTTGCCGTATGCATCATATCGCCCGCTCTCTCGCCAAAGATCTGCTGGTTGCAAAGTTGGCATTAACAATTCAATTGCCCCTGCTCTATTTTGCTCTTCTTCAATAATCCTTTGCACTTTTTGCAAAACTTTATAACCCAAAGGCAGCCATGAATAAATTCCAGATGCTTGCTGGCGGATCATACCTGCACGCAACATCAAGCGGTGCGAAACAATTTCGGCTTCTTTTGGCTCTTCTTTTAGCACGGGTAAAAAATATTTTGTTAGGCGCATATTATACTCACTTAAAATTGGTCAGCGACTCATAGTTTATAGTTTAATATATTATCTATACTACATGAACAAAAATACTTACATTAGGTTTTTTGCCCCAATATCCTGCTAATGCAGAGCGCACGGCTCGGCGCATTGCTTCGTTTAATCTTTTTTCATCTGAGCGGCGTTTTGGTGGCATTGAGCGCATCACTCCATTAATTGCCTGCTCTACTATCTGCTCCATTATATCTTTATCATCATCTTCTAAAAGTGGTAGGCCAATTATATTCATATCTGGTCCTGAGATAATCTGCCCCTTTTTGTTCAAACAAAGGCTAACGCTAGCAATACCGCCGAATTGGAGGCGTTTTCTACCCCTTACTCCGCTTTCGCTTGGCGTGCATAAAACATCGCCATCAAGATATAACTCACCCACCCTTACTTCAGATTGTGAAACTTCTGGCTCTGGTGCAAGTCTTACCATATCGCCATTTCTTATTGAGAATACTTGCTTTATCCCGTGTGATTTTCCAAGTTCTGCTTGTGCTTCTAGGTGCATTGCCTCGCCATGCACAGGAATGAGCAGATCAGGATTTACCCAATCATAAAGCTGAGTTAATTCACCTCGCCTTGGGTGACCCGTTACATGCACCAGCTCATCAGCATTTGTAATTACCTCAACACCTTTGTCGATTAGTTGATTTTGGATATCTAGTACTTCTTTTTCATTTCCAGGGATTGCCCAAGAAGAAAAAATCATCATATCACCTGCATTAAGATCAACCACAGGATGAACGCCTCTAGCAATGCGAGAAACAGCTGCTCGGCTTTCGCCTTGGCTTCCTGTGCATATTAGAACAACCTTATTTCTTGGTAAATGGGCATAAGCATCTTGATCTAGAAATGGCTCTAAATCTTCTAACATACCAAGCTCTTTTGCAATTGTTGTGATGCGATGTAGCGAAAGTCCTGATAAAACAACTTGTCGCCCTGCTTTTTGTGCCGCACGAGCAATGGAGATAACTCGGCCTAGGTTTGATGCAAATGTTGTTACGGCCACTCGATGTTTTGCATTTTTTATTAAATTTTCAAGCGTCACTGCAATTTCAGCTTCAGATGGGCTTTGACCAGTTTTTGTGGCATTGGTGCTATCACATATCAGTGCCAAACTATCTTTTCGATTGGCAATTTCCTTTAGTCTTTTTTCATCTGTTGGCAGTGAAGAAATTGGATTTTCATCTAACTTCCAATCTCCTGTATGAAGTGCAGAGCCAATTGGTGTAGTTATCAACAATGAATTACATTCTGGGATTGAATGCGCCATTCTAATGGCTTCAATTTTAAAATCCCCAAGGGTGAATGGCACATTTGGCTTCATGTTTATTACATGAACTTTTTCTGAAATATTATTACCAATTCGTTTTGCTTCAAGCATCGAAGTGGTAAAATCTGTGGCATAAACAGGCTTATTAAAACTTGGCCATAAATCTAAAACCGCACCGTAATGATCTTCATGTGAGTGAGTTAAAATTAACCCCAACACATTATCCGCCTCCTCATCTAGAAAAGTAGGGTCAGCCATAATCAACTCAATCCCTGGTTGCTCTGGGCCACCAAAAGTCACTCCGCAATCAACAACAATCCATTTGCGATTAAAGGGTGAGCCAAAACCATAGGCGGCCATATTCATGCCAATTTCACCGACTCCACCCAGTGGAACAAACACAAATTCATTTTCGTTACGCTTTGCCATTATAACTCCTTTTGCTGGTCGCTGAGCCAAAATGCACATCACCAGCTGAAATATATTCTATTTTCCCAATGTTTGTTTTTACAACCAAACGCCCATTTTCATCAATATCTTTAAAAATTCCACTTATAGTTTTCCCATGGTTAGAAATATGGATTTCTTGACCAATTCCAGCCGCATTTTTTTTCCATATTTCTAAAACTTTTTTAATACCATTTCCATTATTCCAGATTTGATAAATTTCAAGCCAATGATTACTTAAAGAATTAAAAAAATCCTTTGCATCATAGCTAGAGCCAATGTCAAAAAGGCAACTAGTCGCATAAGGCATGTCTTTTGGAGCATCAACAATATTCACCCCAAAGCCAATAACTATTGCCTGATTATTATTTGGCAATAATTGCGATTCTAGCATTATGCCTAGTATTTTTGCACCATCAGCCAATATATCATTTGGCCATTTTAACAAAATTTTTGAACCAACTCTGGATTGCTCTATTGCTCGATATGCTGCAACTCCTGCAACAAAGCCCAAAGTTGAACACGTTTTTGGGCTTAAATCAGTGGTTAATAAAAGCGAAGCGGCAAGATTTCCTTTGCTTGAAAACCATTCACGCCCCATTCTCCCCCTGCCTGAAATTTGATTATCGCTTACAAACCAATGCTTGCCTTTTGCGCCAATTTTTGCAGCTTTTAATGCTTCGCTATTAGTTGAGCCAATTTCATCAAAAAAACTAAGTTGATAATCCTTATTTATTGCGCTTGAAGCTAGGGTGAATTTTTTCACCTAAAACAAACTCAAGGCGGCAGTTTTTGCAATACTTGCTAATGGAGATCCTATTGTGAGGAAATATGTGACAATTAAAAAGCCAGAAACCGCCATGATAAAGCGTAATTCATTTGGAACTGCTGCAAATTTCTGCACAGGTTCATCAAAAAACATGGTTTTGACCACTCGCAAATAATAAAAGGCACTCACAGCACTGGCCAACACACCAATTACCGAGAGAATATATAATTGAGCTTCAATTGCGGCCAAAAATACGTGCCATTTTGCAAAAAACCCAGCTAAAGGTGGTAAGCCAATAAGCGAGAATAAGATAATAGCCATAATGCCAGCAACAAATGGGCGTGTTTGCGCCAACCCAGCAAGATCAGAAATTTCTTCAACATAGCCATTTTCATTCTTTAGTGACAAAATACAGGCAAATAATCCAATAGTCATTGTCATGTAAATCGCCATATAGATGGCAACGCCCTGCACGCCAACTAACGAGCCTGCACTTAAACCAACAAGAGCAAAACCTACATGGCCAATTGATGAATATGCAATTAGTCTCTTTAGATTTTTTTGCCCAATAGCTGCAAACGCTGCCAAAACCATTGAAGCGATTGAAAGGAATATCACCACTTGTTGCCAATCACTTGAGATTGGCTCAAAGCTATCCATAACCAAGCGGATTAATAACGCCATTGCTGCTATTTTTGGAGCGGTTGCAAAAAATGCCGTTACAGGAGTTGGTGCGCCCTCATAAACATCTGGTGTCCACATGTGAAACGGTACTGCAGAAATTTTAAACGCTAGACCTGCGAGCAAAAATACTAGACCAAAGACTAGCCCTATTGAGCGTTCACCAAGGATAATTACCTCGGCGATTTTATCAAATTGAGTTTGCCCAGTAAAGCCATAAACTAGCGATGCACCATAAAGCAGCATTCCTGAAGAGAGTGCGCCAAGCACAAAATATTTAAGACCTGCCTCTGTTGCCTTTGTGCTTTGGCGTTTCATTGCCGCCAAAATATAAAGGCTTAATGCTTGCATTTCTAGGCCAATATACAGGGACATTAAGTCATTGGCAGAAATCATCATCATCATGCCAAGCGTAGCAAAAAGCACAAGCACGGTATATTCAAATTTATCCAAACCATCTTCAACAGCACTTGAAACACTTAAAACAAGTGCTAAGGCCGAACCTGCAAGTACCAATGTTTTCATATAACGAGCAAAATCATCTTGAATGAATGCGCCGTTAAATAACACCCCAGTTGCAGGGAAAACAATAATTATTGCGCCAACCGCAACCAACAAGCCAATGCCAATACCAGCTAGACTAGCATTTGCGGATTTTTTTGAAAACACCCCAAGCATTAATATGGCCATAGCACCAATAACTAATATCAGCTCAGGATAAGCTGGGGCAAGTGAGGCAAAATTTACAATATCAGACTTCATTTTTTAGTCTTTCTAGTGAGCCAATAAATCGGCACCAATTGATAGAGAATAGTTAGAAACAAGGGCTTGAACCGCTGGCGAAATTGTATCAAGAATCGGCGCAGGATAAAAGCCAAACAAGATTGTTAAAATCAGCAATGGATAAATAATTACTTTTTCACGAGTATTAAGATCAAGGATTGATTTGAGCGATTCTTTGGTTAGTGCGCCAAAAATAACTCGACGATAAAGCCATAAGGCATAAGCTGCTGAAAGGATTACGCCCAAGGTTGCAATTGCTGCAAACCATGTGTTGACCTGAAAAATTGCAACCAAAACTAAAAACTCACCGACAAAGCCAGAAGTGCCTGGTAAGCCGACATTAGCCATGGTGAATATCATAAAGATTGCGGCATATTTTGGCATTCTTTCAACCAAGCCACCATAGGCCGAAATTTCTCTTGTGTGCATTCTGTCATAAATAACTCCAACAGAAAGAAACAAAGCACCTGAGATAAAACCATGCGAGATCATTTGGAAAATTGCGCCCTCAATCCCATAAACATTAGCGGTAAAAATCCCCATTGTAACAAAGCCCATATGAGCAACAGAAGAATAGGCAATTAGCTTTTTAATATCTGTCTGCACGAGCGCAATTAGAGAAGTTATAACGATTGCGCCAACACTTAAAACAAAAACAAAATTAGCGAAATAAGCAGAAGCATCTGGGAACATTGGCAATGAAAAACGCAAGAAACCATAACCGCCCATTTTTAATAGAATTGCCGCCAAGACTACCGAGCCAGCAGTTGGTGCTTCTACGTGAGCCTCTGGCAACCAGCGGTGAAATGGCCACATTGGCATTTTGACTGCAAATGAAGCAAAAAACGCTAGCCATAACCATGTTTGCATTTCTTTTGGAAATTCAGTTTTAAGCAATTGCGTAATATCAAGCGTTCCTGCATGCCAATACATAGCCATGATAGCCAGAAGCATAAAAACAGAGCCAACAAAGGTATAAAAGAAGAATTTATATGATGCTTGAATGCGTCTTTTGCCGCCCCAAATTCCGATAATTAGGAACATTGGAATTAAACCACCTTCAAAAAACACATAGAACATGGCCAAATCAAGCGTGGTGAACACGCCCATCATCAACATTTCTAGGATCAAGAAAGCAATCATATATTCTCGGACACGTTTTTTAACGCTCTCCCAAGAGGTCAATACACATAATGGCATCAACAGGCCAGTAAGCACCACAAACAAAACCGAAATACCATCAACACCAACTCTATAGCCAATTACATTGCCAATCCATTCAAAATTTTGAACAAATTGAAACTCAATATTTGAGGGATCAAACATTGACCACATGATAAGTGTAAGCACAAAGGTAACAAGCGTTGTTGCCAATGCAATGCGACGCATATTATTTAATGCAACTGCATCATTTCCTGGCACAAGCAGAACGAATAATGCACCAACAAGCGGCAAAAATGTAATTATTGAGAGAATATTATCTGATAAAATCATTTCACCATACCTCCGCCAACAACTACCCATGTAAGCAGTGCCGCAATCCCGATTAACATAACAAAGGCATAATGATAGAGATAGCCAGATTGCAATTTAACAACACGAGCAGTTAAATCTTGAACCTTATTCCCTATCCCCTCAACAATGGCTTTATCAATTATATCATCATCAAATTTCTTCCATAAGAAATTTCCGATTTTAAAAGCTGGCTTTACAAAAATTGCATCGTAAAGTTCATCAACATACCATTTGTTTAGCAAGAATTTGTAAAGCCAAGGCGTTGTTGCAGCAAAACGGGCAGGCATTTTTGGAGCTAGGATATACATCCAATATGCAACCAAAAGCCCCAAGACCATTGCATAAGTCGCTGACCATTTTACCCAAGTTGGTACATGGTGTGCGGCATCAATTATTGCAGCATTTATTACAACAGAATGACCAAAGAAGGCTTCGATATATTTTTCTTTTCCAAAAAATTGGTCATAGAATAAAAAGCCAGTAACTACCGCCCCAAGACCTAATAAATAAAGCGGTATCATCATGATATTTGGGCTTTCATGTGCATGCTCATAGGTGTGAGCATCGGCACGACTTTTACCATGAAAAGTTAAGTGAATTAAACGCCATGAATAAAAACTGGTAAATAGTGCGGCAATCACGAGCGAGTAAAATGCGAATGTTCCTTGCCAACCATTTACTGCATAGGCGGCTTCAATTATGCTGTCTTTTGAGAAAAATCCAGCAAAGCCAAACGATGTTCCTGGAATGCCAACACCAGTTAACGCAAGAGTTCCAATAAGCATCATTGCATATGTAAGTGGGATTTTTTTACGCAAGCCGCCCATTTTACGCATATCTTGCTCGTGATGCATGGCATGAATTACTGCACCCGCGCCTAAGAATAATAATGCCTTGAAGAATGCGTGAGTAAAGAGATGAAAAATTCCGGCAGTATATGCCCCTGCTCCAAGAGCTACAAACATATAACCAAGTTGCGACATGGTAGAATAAGCAATCACTCGTTTAATATCATTCTGCACTAAGCCAATAGTTGCAGCAACAAATGCAGTAGTTGCTCCAACTATTAACACCACAGTCATGGCTAAGGTTGAGGCTTCAAAAATTGGGCTTAATCTTGCTACCATAAACACGCCTGCCGTCACCATTGTTGCGGCGTGAATAAGGGCAGAAACTGGGGTCGGCCCTTCCATCGCATCAGGTAGCCATGTGTGCAGTAAAAACTGGGCTGATTTACCCATTGCTCCCATGAATAATAATAGAGCAACCACGCTCATAGCGTCTAACTCCATTGATAAGAAGTTTATGCTTGTCCCTTTTGCGCCTTCGATTGCAAGAAATGCACCATCAAAGTCAATTGTTCCTAGCACTACAAATGCGGCAAAAATACCAAGCGCAAAACCAAAATCACCAACTCTATTTACAACAAAAGCCTTGATAGCGGCAGCGTTGGCTGAGGGTTTTTTATACCAAAAGCCAATCAACAAATAAGAGGCAAGCCCCACGCCTTCCCAACCAAAGAACATTTGAAGGAAATTATCGGCTGTAACGAGCATTAACATCGCAAAAGTAAAAAGCGAGAGATAGGCAAAAAAGCGTGAGCGAGATGGATCATCTGCCATATAGCCAATTGAGTAAATATGCACTAAAGCAGAAACTGAGTTTACAACAACCAGCATGATTGCAGTTAAAGTATCAACTCGCAATACCCAATGCAAATCAAGATCTCCAACACTGATCCAGCGCATTATTTCAATTTTAATAGTTTCCCCTGCACCATCACCAAAAGCAATTGGCAAGAAAACCCACCACGAAAGCAATGCAGCAATTACAAGCAAAGTTGAGGTGATAATTTCTGAAGTGCGATGGCCGATTTTTGAGCCAAAAAGCCCTGCAATCAACGCCCCAATCAGTGGGAAGAATACAATAGCCTGTATCATAAGCTCAAACTCCAAACTTCATTGAAATATCAAGACCATAAAATCCTACTAATACAGCAAATGTCAAAAGTAACATTAAAGCCACCCAAAACCACATAAAAAAAGTAGGAACTACACTAGTGTAAGAAGTTAACCATTTACGCTTATCACCCCCACGTACTCCCTGTAAGTAAGCATAATAAATAGGATCATGATTAAGATATTTTTTCATTTCATCACCTCCTTTTTGTAGTTTTACAATTGACCCAAAAACTACCCTAGTGATTGCGTAACCTAAAAATACCACTATAAACCCTGCCATTGGCATAAAAGCTTTTTCTGAAAAAGTTTGCGATGAAAGAACTTGCACATACGCAACGACAAGAAACGCTTGACAAATAAGCAAAGAATTCATTCTGCTATGTAGCATAGAATCTGCACCATCAAGGTATTTCCATGCAGACTCTATCTCATCTTTTGTAACTTTTGATATTTTATCTACCATAGCCTTTTCTTAGCCCTTCATCACGTTTACATCGTCAATTGCGATCGATCCGCGATTGCGATAGAAAATTACTAATATTGCGAGACCGATTGCCGCTTCTGCCGCTGCAACGGTTAAAATCAGAAGTGCGAAAACCTGCCCAGCTAAATCATTTAAATGACCAGAAAAGGCTACAAAATTTATATTCACTGCCAGCAACATCAGCTCAACCGACATCAAAATAACAATAACATTTTTGCGGTTTAAGAATATCCCAAACACGCCGATGGTGAATAATATTGCTGCTAGCGTCAGAAAATGACCAATTTCAATATCTGGTGTCATAATTATATTCCTTATCCATTTAGGCCTTGCCCGCTTTTAACTTTTACCACATCAATTGCAGTTTTGGGATCTCTTGCAACCTGCTCAATAATATCTTGGCGTTTTACATTTTTTCTATGATGCAGAGTCAAAACAATTGCCCCAATCATTGCTACAAGTAAAATTATTGCTGCACCTTGGAATAAATAAACATATCTAGTGTAAAGCACCTGCCCTAAGGCTCTTGTGTTTGAAATTGTATCATCAATTGGCAGCACTGAACTAGATGCGACTTCAGGCAAAATAACCCATGAGCCAGCTACTAATGCTAATTCTAAAAATAAGACTATGCCGATTAAAAAGCCGATAGGCATATATTGCAAAATGCCTTTTTTAAGTTCAGCAAAATCAATATCAAGCATCATCACAACGAATAAGAATAACACTGCAACCGCACCAACATAAACAACGATTAAAATCATTGCTAAAAATTCTGCGCCCGCCAGCAAAAAAATTCCTGCTGCATTTACAAAAGCTAAAATAAGAAACAACACTGAATGCACAGGATTGCGAGATGCAATCACCATAAAGGCAGAGGCAACCGTAATGGTTGAGAACAAATAGAAAAAGAAAAGTTGAAGGCTCATCATAAATTCCTATCTGTAGGGCGCATCGAGGCTGAGATTTTGTGCAATCTCACGCTCCCAACGATCGCCATTATCAAGAAGTTTTGCTTTATCATAAAATAGCTCTTCTCTGGTTTCTGTTGCATATTCAAAATTTGGCCCCTCAACAATTGCATCTACTGGGCATGCTTCTTGGCAAAAACCACAATAAATACATTTTGTCATATCAATATCATAACGAGTAGTGCGTCTTACACCCTCTTTGCTTGGCCCTGCCTCAATAGTGATGGCTTGAGCGGGACATATTGCCTCGCATAATTTACACGCAATGCAGCGTTCCTCACCATTTGCGTAACGACGAAGCGCATGTTCACCACGAAAACGAGGGCTGACATGGCCTTTTTCAAACGGGTAATAAATTGTTGCTTTTGGCGCAAAGAAATATTTCATTGAGAGGAAAAACGCCGCAACAAATTCTTTGAGCAAAAGAGAGTTTAGGAATTGTAATATTCTCATTATGCCAGTCCTCCCAGCCCGCCGTGCCAGCCCCAGCCTGTAAGCTGAAGCACTAGGGCTACGACAAAAATCATGAAAATTGAAATTGGTAAAAACACTTTCCAGCCCAAACGCATTAGCTGGTCATAACGATAACGAGGCACAAATGCTTTTACCATCGACACCATGAAAAATACCAACCACACCTTAAGAATAAACCAAACTGCCCCTGGTATCCATGTGAATGGCGCAATTTCTAATGGGGCAGCCCAACCACCTAAAAAGAGGATTGTGGTCAATGAACACATTAAAACAATTGCGACATATTCACCAAGCATGAACATCATATATGGAGTTGAGCCATATTCGACCATGAAACCAGCAACCAATTCACTCTCGGCTTCAGGTAAATCAAACGGAGGACGGTTTGTTTCTGCTAAAAGCGAGATGAAGAAAATTATGAACATTGGAAATAGCGGTAACCAGAACCAATTAAGGAAATTCATCCATGGGACACCAAGCACATAGGCCAAGCCCATTTCGCTTTGTGCTACAACTATATCTGTGAGGTTGAGCGAGCCAACCAACAATAAAACTGTAACAATTACAAAGCCAATTGAGACTTCATAACTAACCATTTGTGCCGCCGAGCGCAGAGCGCCCAAAAAGGCATATTTTGAATTTGATGCCCAACCACCCATGATAATGCCATAAACTCCAAGCGAGGAAATGGCGAAAATATAAAGAATTCCTACATTGATGTCTGCTAATGCCCAACCATAATCAAGCGGAATAACAGCCCATGCTGCTAGCGCAAGCATCACCGTAACAAATGGAGCTAATAAAAACACAAATTTATCTGATCCTGCAGGAATAACAGGCTCTTTAAATACAAATTTTAGCATATCTGCAAAACTTTGGAACAGGCCAAAAATGCCAACTAAATTTGGTCCACGGCGCATTTGCACTGCCGCCCAAATTTTCCTGTCTGCAAGCAAGAAATAGGCAACAAAAATTAGCAAAGCTACAAGTAGCAATAAGCCTTTATAGATGAAGCCAACATTTTCTCCCCACCCCAAAAATGGAATGCCCAAGAGATAATCTAATGCTGAAAGAAAAAATTCCATTATCTACTCCGCTGCCTGTTTGATTTCATCAGCCGCTTGCACGCATTGCCCCATGACTTTTGAGGCTCGTGCAATCGGGTTCGTCAAATAATAATTTTTTATAGCCGACTTGAATTGTATGTTTTTAGTTTTGGCAGCAATTTTGGCCTTTTTCTTCACCGCTGAAATATTGCCAGCTAAAATTTCATTCACCTCTGCCAAATGTGGATATTCTTGATAAAGAGCCGCTCTTAATTGCGTTAAATTATCAAAATCTAGTGTTGCGCCAACTTTTGCTGAAAGCGCACGAATAATTGCCCAATCTTCTTTTGCCTCATTGGGCGGGAAAATTGCACGATTGGTAATTTGCACCCGACCTTCTGTGTTTACAAAAGTAGCAGATTTTTCGGTATAAGCTGCAGCTGGTAAAATTACATCAGCACGATGCGCGCCAGCATCGCCGTGCGAGCCGATATAAACCACAAATGCATCGCCCATTGCGCTCATATCAAACTCATCAGCTCCAAGCAGGAATAAAACTTCTAGCTCGCCTTTTGCCGCTAGTTTAATTTGATCGGCTGAGCAAACGCCGCCATCATGCGGTACAAAACCAATGTCTAAGCCACCTACTCTGCCTGCAGCATTATGCAACAGTCCAAACCCATTCCAGCTTTCGCTCAATGCACTTTTTTCACTAAATGCACTTTTTTCGCTAAATGCCCCTGCATTATTTGCTATCATTAATGCCATACCCAAAATATCACGACCGAGCTTTTTGCTCTCACTTGAATGGCTAATTGCCGCTTCCCCAAGAATTACAAGGGGTTTTTTGGCTTTTTTAAGAATTTTGTTGAACTTATGTGAACCTGTTGCAAGTGCTTTTAGCGTATCTACATCATCACCCAAATAATCATAGTCATAAGTAAGGTCAACCTTTTCACCGACCATCGCAATTGGTAAATCATTTGCCCGCCATGCCTTACGAATACGGGCATTTAGCATTGCTGCTTCAAGGCGTGGATTTGCGCCAATTATCAAAATAGCGTCTGCTTCTTCTATGCCTGCAATCGTTGGATTAAAAATATAAGCGGAACGATCGAGTTCTGGATCAATTGCACTCATTGCTGGGCGGCAATCAGTATTTCCTGAACCTAATGAATTTAGCATGTTTTTAAGCGCATACATTTCTTCAACACCGGCTAAATCACCAGCAATTGCGCCGACTTTATTACCTGCTTTTTTAACCTTACGAGCAACTGCGTTTAAGGCCTCGTCCCAACTTGCCTCAACAATTTTCTTTCCTTTTTTTACATAAGGACGATCAAGGCGTTGCGATTTTAAACCGTCCCAAATGAAACGAGTTTTGTCTGAAATCCACTCTTCGTTTATGTCTTCATTCAGCAAAGGAACAATTCGCATAATCTCTGATCCTCGGGCATCAAGGCGAATTGCTGACCCCAAAGCGTCCATAACATCGATGCTTTCAGTCTTGACTAATTCCCAAGGCCTTGCACTTGCTGAATATGGTTTTGAAGTAAGCGCACCGACTGGGCAAAGGTCAATCACATTGCCTTGCAACTCGCTTGAAAGCGCACGCTCTATATATGGTGTAATTTGTGCATCTTCTCCACGTCCCAACAACCCAAGCTCTGAAACTCCAGCAATCTCGGTAGTGAAGCGAACACAACGAGTACAATGGATACAACGGCTCATTCTAGTCTTAATCAGTGGGCCAAGATTTTTCTCATCAACCGAGCGTTTATTCTCTGCAAAACGAGAGCCATCAAGACCAAACGCCATTGCTTGATCTTGCAAATCACACTCGCCAGCTTGGTCGCATATTGGGCAATCAAGCGGGTGATTAATTAGCAAAAATTCCATCACCCCTTCACGGGCTTTTTTTACCATTGGGGTATTGGTGAACATTTCAGGCGGCGAGCCATCTGGTGCTGGGCGTAAATCTTTCACTCCCATTGCGCAAGAGGCTTGTGGCTTTGGCGGGCCGCCCTTTACTTCAACCAAACACATGCGGCAATTGCCCGCAACGCTTAAACGCTCATGATAGCAAAAACGAGGTATCTCAGACCCTGCCGCTTCTGCCGCTTGCATTAGCGTGAAGTGGTCGGGAACTTCAACAAGTTTGCCATCAACTTTTATCTGCGCCATTCTTAAAACCCCTATTCCGCCGCTTTTGATGGCACTGCGCCATCTTTGTCGGAATTATATGTATATTCATCAATCCGCTGCTCGATAACAGGGCGGAAATTTTTAATCAAACCTTGAATTGGCCAAGCCGCCGCATCTCCAAGCGCACAAATTGTATGCCCCTCAATTTGCTTTGTAACATCGAACAACATGTCAATTTCACGTTTTTCTGCTCGCCCCTCAACCATTCGCTCCATCACACGCATCATCCAACCCGTGCCTTCACGACATGGTGTGCATTGCCCACAGCTTTCGTGTTTGTAAAAGGCCGATAAACGCCAAATTGCTTTGATGATGTCAGTTGAGTTATCCATAACAATAACTGCCGCAGTGCCAAGTGAAGAGCCAACTGCTTGCAAACCATCAAAGTCCATTATTGCGTCTTGAATTTTTTCACCCGGAACACATGGAACAGACGATCCACCTGGAATTACCGCCAAAAGATTATCCCAACCACCACGAATACCACCGCAATGTTTTTCAATCATTTCGTTAAACGGCACGCCCATTTCTTCTTCGAAGGTTGATGGATTATTCACATGACCTGAAACACAAAATAATTTTGTACCTGTGTTATTTGCTCGCCCAATACCAGAGAACCAGCTTGCGCCACGTTTCAAAATTTGCGGAACAGAGGCAATAGATTCTACATTATTCACCGTTGTTGGGTTGCCATAAATACCAATGCCTGCGGGAAAAGGCGGTTTTAAGCGTGGCTGACCTTTTTTACCCTCGATACTTTCCATCATGGCGGTTTCTTCACCACAAATATAAGCACCTGCTCCATGATGAACGATTATATCTAGATCCCAGCCATGGATATTATTTTTACCGATTAGTTTTGCTTCATAGGCTTGCTCAACTGCCGCTTCAAGCCGTTGACGTTCACGCATAAATTCTCCACGCACATAAATAAACGCCAAATTTGCGTCCATTGCACGAGCGGCAAGCAAACAGCCTTCAATTAAAATATGTGGATCATGACGTAAAATTTCACGATCTTTACAAGTACCCGGTTCTGATTCATCAGCATTTACCAAAAGATAATGCGGGCGGCCATCGCTTACTTTGGGCATGAATGACCATTTTAGACCTGTTGGAAAACCAGCACCGCCACGGCCACGAAGACCAGATGCTTTTACTTCATCAGTAATCCAGTCACGGCCCTTGTTAACAAGAGATTTTGTGCCAGACCAGCTACCGCGTTTTTTTGCACCTTGCAAACCCCAGTCACCCTGACCATAGAGATTAGTAAAAATGCGATTTTCATCTGTTAGCATATTTCAAATCCCCCTTAAACCGGCTTCTTGCCAAAAACACGGATATATTCTTTTTCTCCGCCTTTTGCCAACGCTTTTGCTTGTTTAATCCAATTTTCTCGATCAATCCGCCCCTTGAAACTAAGCGAAGCATCAACCATTTTAACATCAGCTTTTTTAAATTTTGCGACTTGATCAAATTGCGTAATACCTAGCTTGTTGAGCTTTTTCTCTAAAACTGGCCCAACACCTGAAATTAACTTAAGGTCATCATTTTTACCCTTAGGCGTTGCAAATAAAGCCGCAGTCTTTGGCTTTGCTTTAGCTTTTTGGGCAGTTTTAGGCGCTGCTTTCTTAGCTGGAGCTTTTCTCTTTAGTGTTTTGATTTGAATGTCTAGCAGGTTTGTCTGCCCGCTTAATGCCGCTGAATATTGACGGCCATTTTGCGGCCCTGGAGCAATTGTTTCGCCCTTGTCAGCTTCAAATGCTTCAATAATTTCTTCTAATCGCTCTGGTGTTAGGTCTTCATAAGTATCAAAACCAATTGTTACCATTGGCGCATTAACGCAAGCACCAGCACATTCAACTTCTTCCCAACTTAGCGTGCCGCCATCATTTAACTCATGTGCATGTTTTGCTATTTTATTTTGACAAACAGTGCGCAAACCCTCTGCCCCACGTAACATGCAAGGAGTTGTGCCACAAACCTGAATATGTGCTTTTGTGCCAACTGGTTGGAGCTGGAATTGCGTATAAAAAGTTGCAACTTCAAGCGCACGAATATAAGGCATTTTTAGCATGTCAGAAATTTTTTCAATCGCTGCTTTGCTTACCCAGCCAGTTTGCTCTTGCGCTCGCATAAGAAGCGGAATAATTGCTGATTGCTGGCGACCTTTAGGATAAAGCGCAATACGCTTTTTTGCCCAAGCGGCATTTTCACGATTAAAAGCAAATTTTGCAGGTTGTACACTATCATCTGCAAGGCGGCGAACACTCATCGATCAATTTCTCCAAACACAATATCAAGCGAGCCAAGCACCGCAGAAACATCAGCGAGCATTAAACCACGACATAAAAAATCCATTGCACTAAGATGGGCAAAACTTGGTGCTTTTACTTTACAGCGATATGGCTTGTTTGAGCCATCAGATATTAGATAAACGCCAAACTCACCCTTTGGTGCTTCAACCGCTACATATACCTCGCCCTTTGGTACTTTATAACCTTCAGAAAATAGCTTGAAATGATGAATAAGACTTTCCATCGATTGCTTCATGTCTTGGCGTTTTGGTGGAACAATTTTTCCATCAGATGAAGAAACCGCAGTCTTACCCTCTGAGCTATTCATTAGATCAATACACTGGCGCATTATCGAAACAGATTGGCGCATTTCTTCCATTCGAATAAGATAACGATCATAATTATCGCCATTTTTACCTACTGGAATATCAAACTCTAATCTATCATAACATTCATAAGGCTGGCTTTTGCGCAGATCCCACTTTGCACCTGAGCCACGCACCATAACGCCAGAAAAACCCCATTTCCATGCATCACTAAGCTCAACAATTCCAATATCAACATTGCGTTGTTTAAAAATGCGATTACCCGTTAGCAATGTTTCAATATCATCGCATACCTTTAGGAAAGGGTCACAAAATGCCTCAATATCATCAATAAGATCTTGTGGTAAATCCTGATGCACTCCACCTGGGCGAATATATGCAGCATGCATTCTTGAGCCAGACGCACGCTCATAAAAAACCATTAGTTTTTCACGCTCTTCAAAACCCCAGACAGGTGGCGTAAGCGCACCAACATCTAGTGCTTGAGTTGTAATGTTTAGCATATGCGATAAAATTCGACCAATCTCAGAGTAAAGCACCCTGATTAGCTGCCCTCGCATTGGAACTTTAATATCTAATAATTTTTCAACCGCTAAAGCATAAGCATGCTCTTGGTTCATTGGGGCAACATAATCTAGCCTATCAAAATATGGTACGGCTTGTAGATATGTTTTTTGCTCAATTAGCTTTTCTGTACCACGATGTAACAGGCCAATATGCGGATCTACCCGCTCTACTACCTCGCCATCTAGCTCAAGCACCATGCGCAAAACGCCATGTGCAGCAGGATGTTGTGGGCCAAAGTTAATGTTAAAGTTGCGAACTTGTGCTTGTGCCATAATTAGGTTGCCTCACTTTTCGCTTTTTCATCACCTGGCAAGACATAATCAGTTCCATCCCAAGGTGAGAGATTATCAAAGGAGCGAAATTCTTGCGTTAGTTTCACTGGCTCATAAACAACACGTTTTTGTTCTTCATCATAGCGTAACTCAACATATCCGCTAACTGGAAAGTCCTTACGTAAGGGATAACCATCAAAACCATAATCAGTAAGAAGGCGACGCAAATCTGGGTGATTTGCGAATAAAATACCATACATATCGTATGCTTCACGCTCATACCAATCAGCTCCAGGGAAAACTTTAACTATTGATGGAACAAGTGTTTCTTCATCTGTTGAAATTTTAATCCGTATTCTTTGATTACAAACGGGGCTAAGCAAATGATAAACCACTTCAAAGCGCATATCTCTGCTAGGGTAGTCTACTCCGCCAAGATCGGTAATATTGATGAATTGGCAGCGAATATCATCATGCAAGAAATGCATGAGAGGAATAATCTCATCACGATTTGCTAACAGCTCTAATTCACCTAATTTTACGCTAAAGCTATTAACGGCTTGAGGCATTTTAAGAGATATATGTTCACCAAGTTCTAGCAATTCACTCATAATTATCTTTCAATCGTTCCTGTGCGGCGAATTTTCTTTTGCAGCATTAAAACACCATATAAAAGAGCCTCAGCTGTTGGAGGGCAACCCGGAACATAAATATCAACAGGCAAAATACGATCGCACCCTCGCACTACTGAATATGAATAATGATAATATCCACCACCATTCGCACATGAGCCCATAGAAATCACATAACGAGGCTCTGGCATCTGGTCATAAACTTTACGCAAAGCAGGTGCCATTTTATTTGTAAGAGTGCCTGCAACAATCATCACATCAGATTGGCGAGGTGAGCCACGAGGAGCAAAGCCAAATCTTTCACAATCATAGCGAGGCATAGCGATATGCATCATTTCTACAGCACAACACGCCAAACCAAATGACATCCACATCAAAGAGCCAGTTCTTGCCCAATTGATTAACTCATCTGTTGAAGTAACAATAAAGCCTTTATCGGCTAATTCATCATTAATATCAGTGAAAAACGGATTATCAGCCCCTATTAGCTTGCCAGTATTTGGGTCAATTATGCCTTTTGGTGCTGGAGCAACTAAAGTGCCATTGTTATTTAATCCCATTCCAATGCCCCTTTACGCCACTCGTAGATAAAGCCAATGGTTAAAACTGTTAAGAAGATCATCATCGAAACAAAGCCAAACCAGCCTACATCTCTAAAAGCTACAGCCCAAGGAAAAAGAAAGGCGACTTCAAGATCAAAAATAATAAAAAGAATCGCTACGAGATAGAATCGGGCATCGAATTTCATACGAGCATCATCAAACGGCTCAAAGCCACATTCGTATGCTGATAATTTTTCTGGGTCTGGATTTTTATAGGCAATTATGAATGGAGCAACTAGTAAAGCAAGGCCTATAACCCCTGAAAGTGCGATAAATATGATTATCGGTAAATATTCGCTAAGCAGTTCACTCATTTTAAAACCTGATAATTGTTACATAAAAATAAAGTCAAAACTAATAATAAACATTATTAGTGATTCATAACGCATATTATTCTTGCAAACGGCTTAACCTAGCATTGCGAAGGATTCAAGAACAAAAAAGACCTCATACGAGGCCTTTTCTACTTATTGTGGATTATTATAGTTTTTAAGCTATGATTCTTCTTACTCCATATACCAAACTAGAGCTATATTTAGCTTTGAAGAACTCATAGAACTTTCCAAAAGATCCAACACCAAATGCCTCAGGTTGAAAACCTAGCTTCTTGTGGCTTGCAAAATAAAGGCCTCAAACGAGGCCTTTTTAGTTATTCTAGCTATTTTTATTATAATTGTTAAAATTATTGCAAATGCCACATTGCACCAAGCGTTAATTTTGAGGCATTAAAACTAGATCCCCATTCACCTGTTCCAAGTGCCTCTGCTCGTACTCCAACTTTATCATAGGCTATTACTTCAGCCCCGCCACCAACAGCGTATGAGCCTTTATTATTGATTACACCGCCACCAGCTGCACCATAGACTAATGCCATATCGTTAAGCTCATAACCAGCACGACCAAGCATTAGCGCATCAAAAGTTGCAGGATTATCTAATGTAGCTCCTGCTTGCATTTCCACACCTGCTAAAATATTATCTGTCAAAGCATAATTAACACCCGCCATACCGCCGACGGTAGTTGTAGCATTTGGATTGAAATTTCCGCCAACATAAGCACCAGCATAAAATCCCTCAAATGGTGAAACACCATAATAATCAGATTGTGCGATTGCTCCAACAGAGCCTATGCTTAAGAACAAGCCTGCGACAATTATTTGCTTGAAATTTTTCATGATAATCACCTTAAAATATTTCTAATAAATATAGTAAAGCTGTAAAAACATAAAATTTCAATCAAATGCTAACTATTGCATTAACAGATGATTAACACCGCATGCAAAATGTCAATCATCACTATGAAGGAAATGGCGGCAATACTATGGGGAAATGGCGGGAGTGACGAGACTCGAACTCGCGACCTCCGGCGTGACAGGCCGGCGCTCTAACCAACTGAGCTACACCCCCTAAATAATCTGATAAAAACAAATCAAATGTTTTTAAGGACTGGCTCGATTTAAGGCAGGCAAAACATGAAGTCAAGCTATTGTATCAATCAAAACAATTTTTTTTACATTATTATCTAGTTAGGCGTAAATCCATTAAATCTTTAGCAATTAATTTAAACGCATCTTCAAGATCGCTTGCATTGTTTGCATCAAAATAACGCCCGCCATTTCCAGCACAGCTTTCTAAAATACTCTCAATAGTATTATCTGAAACATCAAAAGCTATTGTATAGACAATTATATCATCATCTTTGATATTTACACACAAATCTTGCGTTAAATCATTTGCTTCATTTTCATCACTTTGATCGTGCAATGGGTAACTAGGGGAAACTGTATTCTCTCCATCAGTCATTAACACTAGCACTTTCGTGATTTCATCACTAGCTGGCTCTGCATCACTAAAGGGTTCTTGGGCTGATAAAATTCTCCAACCCCATGCCAAACCAGAGGGAATATACGTGCTATCATCTGCACTCATTGAGCTGATACCGCTAATTACTGAACTTTTATGGTCTGTTAAGCGAGTTAAGGGTGCTGTTTGACAAAGGTTATTCCATGCTCCTTGTGGACGCCAGTCTAATAGACCCGGAACAGGGTTAGCACCATATCTATCGTCCCTTACATCAAGAGGGTTATTTCTTGAGCCAACACAGCCATGCCATCTATAATTTTTTGGATAACAAACAAGAGTGCCGCAATTATATGTTTCCCACCTCCAGCATGTTGCTGGAGCACCATCATTTGTGCAACTATAAGATGAGCCTGGAACTCTTCTCCAAGAGCAGTTATTGGTGCAATGCTCACCATTGGTATAATCAGCAGGAACATTTATTCCTGGCTCATTTCTATTGCTCATTCCTATGTTTACATATCGTGAAAATGGCACTAGCCCAACTTTAACTGAACCACCATCATCTTTGGTCATAAGAGTATTTATCATCATTGTTGCTGATCGCTTTAAAGCTCTTAGCTTACTTCCATCCATGGAATAGGTTGTATCTAAAACTAATGCAACTTCAAGTTGTGCGGCAGAAATTTCAATTTCGCTAAATGTACCAACGCTTAATGATGACATTCCCACAAGTTGCAAAAATTTTGTTGGCATTGTGGTGGTTGCCTCAACCCTAATTCCATCTTCAAGAAAAATGACTGTAGGCTCTATAGTCCCTGCAAAACCCGAATTCACCATATTTTGTGCAAAAACTTTTTTAGCTATGTCTGAAATATAATCTTCATCATCACTTTGTGCAAAAGCCCTGCCCCCAGCAAGGGCAGCAGAATCAGCAGAGGTTTGAATTTGATTTTTAATTGACGTGGCTTGTGAGTAATCAATTGCTGCACCTGCCAGTGCCATCATAGGAATAACCATAACAGCAAAAATTACTGCAATTGCTCCTCTTTCATCAGAGATAAAAAGGCTTGAAAGATTTTTTATTTTTTTAAGAATTAAATTATTTTTCATTTTCATCTCAATCTCTCAACAAAACCAAATTTGCTTAACATTTAAGCCTGACAAGATGTTAAACTCTTGCCAGACTTAATTTGTTAAATATTGAGTTAGATATTAGCAAATTCTTATAAATCTTGCGTTAATCATTTAGTTAGACTTTTATCTAATTTAAATTACACCTCTTAGCGTATGATACGTAACTCACCCTCATAAACATCTGCCGGTGGCGGTGGAGGTGGCGGTGGATTATCATCTTCAATCAGATTCTTTAGCTGGTGAGCAATCGATACAAGACGACTTCTTAGCTCTGCGCCATTACTAGCATAATAGTTTTTGCCTGTGCTTGCGCAACTATCCATAGTAGTTTTTAGCGCATTATTAGCATTATTAACACGGATTGTGTATATTATGACACCATCAGCCTTAGCATTTTCGCATATACTCCTTGCCTCAGTATTGGCGGCAGAAATATTAGTACCCCATGACCCTGCTTGCCCTTGATTATGACTTCTATTTTGGACACGATCATTTACAAAAATCATAACTTTTTTATTGTCATCATGATAAGGTAGACCTTGGGTAAATGGCACACCCTCAGATAATACAGCCCAACCCCACATTAATCCAACGGGAAAGTGAGTATAGTTTGCCCAGTTCTTGTTATGCTTACGCATATTTGAAACTGCAGATGAAATAGTTCCTTGATTTTGAGTTAATGGAGTTAATGCAGCACCACAATAAGCAGAATGCTCCACCATGCCGCGCGCCCTATTACTTCCAGAATAACCGCTATCATTCACCTCATAGTAGCCATCACGAGTGCCTACACAACCTCTCCATGTCCCTGATGAAATGAAATTTGTTGTATCTAGCCATGAGCCAGTGTTACTTGACCCAATATTTACATATTTGTAAAATGGTACAAGCCCAATCTTAACATCATCACCAGAACTTCCTTGCATTAATGTTTGAATTAAACTTCTTGAACCTAATTTTAGATTATTTAAATCTATAGAATTGGAAATATGATAAGATAGTACAACTTCTAATTTTGCATTATTATTCACTGGTGGTGGTGTCGGTGGTGTAGGTTGCGGCACTAATTGCGGTAT
>JAMONZ010000077.1 GCA_027066315.1 Hyphomicrobiales bacterium | reverse complement strand
AACCGTTATTACCTATTCTAGGCCAAAATTCATTCAGTAAATGTGTTAAAAGGATAGTCAAAAACAGAGCAGAAAAAATGGGCGTAATCAAGAGCGATTAACAAATCATCATTCCTCTTTACCATGCCTGTTTTTGTTGGTATTTATTACTGATGGAAAAAACAAATATTATAGAAACTGATATAGTTGTTGTAGGCGGTGGGTTGGCTGGCACTGCGGCTAGTGTATGCATTGCTCAAATGGGATTTGAGGTCATTCACCTTGCGCCTAAAACACCACTTGATAGGCGCACTTCAGCCCTCATGGGACCAAGCATCGATATACTTCGCTCTTCTTCACTTGTTCCAGACCCCTCAAAAATTGGCGTAGAGCTTAGTAAAATACGCATCATTGATGCAACACATAGGCTAATACGTGCGCCTGAAGCACTTTTTGATAGTCGTGAAGCTGGCCTAAGCAACTTTGGCTATAATTTTACAAATATTGACTTGCTAAAGTCATTTGATGAAAAAGCAAAAACTCTAAAAAACTATACAAGGATTATAGCCAGTTTTAAAATGCTGGTTTCTAATGATGAAAATATTATTATAAAAACTGACAAAGGGCAGACCATAAAAAGCCAAATGTTAGTTGGGGCAGATGGAAAAAAATCCCCTACTCGAGTGGCGGCTGGCATTAGCATAAAAGAGAAAAAACATGCACAGTCGGCACTAGTTTGCGATCTTGAGCTTGAACGTGATTTAGATGGTGCTTCGGTTGAATATCATTATGATAATGGTCCATTCACCCTTGTTCCTGCGGGCGGGAAAAAGGCTAATCTTGTGTGGATGGATAAAGATGAAATTTTACGAGGTGCGCAAGAAAAAGGCGATGAGTATTTAATTAAAGAGTTTGAAAAACACTCAATGGGTTTGTTTGGCAATATTAAGCTAATAAGCAAAACTTTTATTTTTCCTTTGACTAATTTAAGTGCAAATATTGCTGGAAAAAACGGAATTATTCTAGTTGGAGAAGCAGCGCATGCCTTCCCCCCTGTTGGTGCGCAGGGCTTAAACCTTAGCCTTAGAGATATTGTAGAACTTGTTGATATATTAGAGCTGGCCGACAAAACCAACCCGAATTGGGGATTAGATGCAAGCGAAAAATATGCAAAAGGCCGTGAGGGTGATTTAAAAATGACTTTTGCTATGGTGGACACGCTATTTAAGTCATTACTAGCTGATTTCTTACCTATTCAAGCCATTCGCTCTGGGGGAATATGGGCATTAAAAACAATCCCCTCTCTTGCCAAAAAAGCCTTCCATGTTGGAATGGGCAGGCGATAGATATTAGCTTGATTACTTTTTAAAATGTTAGCTAATAGATTTAAGGCAATAGCTCGCCTTAAATCTAAGTCCTAATAAAATCACTTTAGAGTGAATGCCAAAATCCACTATTGTGTTTTTGGTGCTTCTTCACTCTTTTCTTGACGAATTTGCTCTGCTCTATCTTGAAGCTGTTGCTCAAGTGCTGAAGATCCGCTCTCGTTATTGCGGAATTGTTCAAAAGTTAGTGATGTTTCACTATCATAAACTGATGTAAAACCTGCAAGATTGATATTAACTACCAAGTCTTTATTTTGCTGGGTTTTTGCTGAAAGTGTTAGCTTGCCACCTTTTTTGAGTGAGTTGATATAGCTTTCATTTATTACTAGCTGTGATGTACATGACACTTTATCGCAAAGCACAAATGGAACACGAATTGGCTTGCCACCATCAATTTGCCAGACCATGTTAAATGGTAATAAAACGCCAAGTGGAACTGCGGCTACAGCTAATAGGCGGCTTTCTTGGCCTGGGTCATTACGCAACATAAACGAGCCAAAAAACTGGCCGTTGTTTAGAACGATCTGACGCATGATACATGCTTTTTCACCGCTTTCTAAGGGTCCGCAAACTTTAAGCCAGTTGTCCTCAGGTTTTGGTGCGACTGCAGCTTTTGGTGTTGAGGTTGCTGGAGCTGGTGTTTCTTGCGCCATGGCACTTACTGAAAGCACCGAGCCTGAAAAAGCCAAACTTGCAAAAGTTAAGCCCGCAATCATAATCTTATTAAACTTCATAAGTATTCCTATGTAAAATATTAAAAGATAAAATATCTATATTAAAATCTATTTACTGTTCAAGTCTTAAAATTTGGCAAGAAAAAGACAAAATACAGCTTTATTGAAATAGTTATGCTTATTTGGCATTATTTTCTTCATTTTTTACTAATTTTACCAATCTTGATAAAATTGCGGCTGTTCCCACTAGGCGATCATTTGGTTTTGGCCATGTGCGAGCAAAGACAAGTTTTTGATCTGGCCTTAAACGCACCATTTGTGTTGGGTCAGAAACCATTTTAACTAACTCAATTGGGTTTGGAAACTCATTATTTCGCAATGAAATAATTGCGCCTTTTGGCCCTGCGTCAATTTTCTCAACATTTGCAATTCTACAAAGTGATTTTACTAGAATAATTTTCAATAATGCCTCAACTTCATCTGGCAATGGGCCAAAGCGATCAATCAATTCAGCCCCAAATTCATCAATTTCTGCATGCTCGCTCAAATTTCCTAAACGTCGATAGAGCTGCATTCTTATTGAAAGATCAATAACATAATTTTCTGGTATCATAACAGGCATGCCTAGCGAAATTTGCGGTGACCAATCTCCCTGCTCATCTTGCTCACTCTCTCCTGCTCTTAGTGAGTTCACGGCTTCCTCTAACATTGCTTGATAAAGCTCATAGCCAACTTCTTTTATGTGGCCAGATTGCTCTTCACCCAGTAAATTCCCCGCACCACGAATATCTAAATCATGACTAGCAAGCTGAAAACCTGCCCCTAAACTCTCTAAGGATTGTAAAACCTCAAGTCTTTTTTGGGCAGTATCTGTAATTTTGCGCTCAGTGGGAATGGTGAAAAGTGCATAGGCTCGAGTTTTTGAGCGGCCAATTCTACCTCTGATTTGATAGAGCTGCGATAAGCCAAAATTATCAGCTCTATGGACAATTAGTGTATTTGCATTTGGAATATCAAGTCCAGATTCAACAATGGTAGTGGCAACCAAAACATCAAATTTACCATCATAAAAATCATTCATTATATCATCAAGATCACCAGAGGCCATTTGCCCATTTGCTATAACAAAAGAAACCTCTGGAACTTGCTCTTCTAAAAACTGGGCTATATGTTTTTGGTCTTTAATGCGTGGCACAACATAAAAAGCCTGACCGCCTCGGTATTTTTCTCGCAACAATGCCTCACGAACACTAAGCGGATCAAAAGGCATAATGAATGTGCGAATAGCCAGCCTATCAACAGGTGCGCTAGCTAAAAGAGATAAATCTCGCACGCCCGTAAGTGCCAATTGCAAGGTGCGAGGAATTGGTGTCGCAGTAAGCGTTAAAACATGCACATTATCGCGCAAATCTTTTAAACGTTCCTTATGACCAACCCCAAAATGCTGCTCTTCATCAATTATAAGCAATCCAAGATCAGAAAACTCTATCGTTTTGGCCAATAATGCATGCGTTCCAATAACAATATCAACCGATCCATTAGATAAACCCTGCTTGGTTTTTTTAAGCTCACCAGCAGGGACAAGGCGGCTGGCTTGGGCAATATTTATTGGCAACCCTGCAAAGCGAGCCTTAAAGGTTTTATAATGCTGACGGGCTAGCAGAGTTGTTGGTACTACAAGTGCAGTTTGACGACCCTCCATCGCAATGGCAAAAGCTGCTCGAAGGGCAATTTCTGTTTTGCCAAAACCAACATCACCACAAACAAGCCTATCCATCACTTGCCCAGATGTTAAATCTTCCAAAACGCTTTCAATTGCGGCTAATTGGTCATGGGTTTCATCAAAAGGAAATCTTGCAACAAACTCATCATAAGCACCAAGGGGCATGTTTATTGGTTTTGTTTTGCTCATCTCACGGTTGGCAGCAATTCGAATTAACTGCTCGGCCATGTCTTTAATATTCTTTTTTAACTTTGATTTTTTTGCCTGCCATGCAACACCGCCAAGCCTATCTAAAAGGCCTGCAGAATCTGAGCTACCGTAACGAGATAAAAGTTCAATATTCTCAACTGGTAAGAATAATTTATCACCCCTTGAATATTCAATTTCTACACAATCATGAGGCGCACCGGTTACCTCAATTGCTTTAAGGCCAATAAAGCGGCCAATGCCGTGGTCAATATGCACCACTAAATCACCAGCATTAAGAGAGCTAGCTTGAGTTAAAGCATCACTTGCTTTTTTCTTGCGTTGCGGTCTTAAATTACGCTGCCCTAAAATATCAGCCTCGCTCAAAACTGTAAGGTTTTTTGACTTATATCCGCTCTCAATTGCCAAAACTATCAAAGAAGTAGATTGCAAATCTGTATTTTTGGCTTCATTCCAATTAGCTGCTAAAATAATATTTTTTAGGCCATGATCTGCAAGTACCTGTTTTAAACGATCTCTTGTTCCTGATGTCCAACAAGTCAAAATTACTTTGCGTTTGAGTTTTTGCTCACTTTTTATAAGCTCAATTACACTTTCAAAAATATTGATATTTTCTGCCTTGCGCTGAGCGGCAAAACTTGGAGCAATGCTTGCACCCATATCAATAACATTATTC
Organism: Hyphomicrobiales bacterium; assembly: GCA_027066315.1. GTDB lineage: Bacteria > Pseudomonadota > Alphaproteobacteria > Rhizobiales > Devosiaceae > S141-66. The sequence continues at coordinate 2,884 of JAMONZ010000077.1, read as the reverse complement.
TGTTCAAGATTTGCAAAAGGAGAGAGTAAAATGGTCTCCCCGCTACCTGCTAAATCAAAACATTCGCTATTCACTTGATAAAGAAGCTCTGGTTTTATTGCGTTATATGGCACGCCTAATGATTTTTCTTTATTTCCATCTGAGCTAGCTCTTAACTGCTCTCTTGCTTCATAATAATCAATAATTTGGTCTTTTTTCTCATTAAAAGCAAAGTCAGACTGGTCTTCAAAAATAAACTTTGCCCCATCACAAAATCTCTCAAAGCTATCAAGCTCATCATAAAAAAACGGCAACCAATGTTCCATTCCTGCAAACCGTTGAGCGGCACTAATTGCTCCATAAAGCGGATCATTTGCAGTATCTCCGCCAAAGTTTGAGGTATAATTTGTGCGAAAGGATTTTATTGTTTTGGGGGTTAAGACAATCTCGCTCATCGGCACTAGATTAAACGTGGTTAAATTACCAACACTTCTTTGAGTTTCAGGATCAAAAAAGCGGATCGTTTCTAAAACAGAGCCAAAAAAATCAAATCTTAGAGGATATTTTTCACTTGGAGGGAAAATATCTATCAACCCACCACGAGCAGCATATTCCCCTGGTTCTCGCACGGTAGGCACTCGCAAATAGCCATTATTTGCAGCCCATGCAAGCATTTCATCAGATTTTACTACATTGCCCGCAGATGTCGCAAAAGACATATTTTTAACAACTTCATAGGGCGGGATTTTTTGGATTAATGCATTGCTAGTAGTTAAAACAACTGCACCTTTTGTTTTATCATCACAAAGCAGGGCAAGGGCATTCATTCTTGCGCCAAGTGAAGTAGCACTGGGAGAAACCCTATCATAAGGCAGACAATCCCATGCAGGAAATGTGATTATAGTATGAGCTGGCATGAGTTTTGTGAGAGTTTCTGCCATATTTTGCAATCGCTCACCATCACGAGCAACATAAACTAACGCTAATTTTGCATCTGGGTTTTGCTCAATGTTTTTTTGCGCTAAATCTGCCAATACAAAGGCAGTCATGCCATTTGGAACATTAGAAAAAACAGTTTTTGGTCTAGATTTCTTCACTATTCATCACTCTCGCTACGCTTTAGCTGGAAATCTTTTAATTCTGCAATTAACTCTGCATCTATATTATCAGGTATTGGGTTCTGCCCCAAAATCCAGCTTAGTAAATCTGTATCTTGTTCGCCCATTAATTTTTCGAATTTATCTAGCTGCTCAATATTATATTGAGGCAGATGAACATCAGCAAAATTACCTAGGATTAAATCCATCTCTTGCGTTCCACGATGCCAGCAACGATAGCGCATACGTTTTATGCGGTGAATTAAATCTATGTTTTTATTTTCACTCATGAGAAATCTTTTACAATTCTTTTTATGTTTGTTAAAAGAAGATAGATCAACTTATCAAGGTATATGCTTGTGGCACGTCCTGAAATGCTAAATCCGCTATTTTCTTCTCTTAGCTCTCTTAAAGGGGTTGGGCCGCAACTTGAAGCCCTATTTAACAGGTTTTTTTTAATTCATAAGGGACAAAATGCAATAGCTCTTGATGTTCTTATGCACATGCCAAGCCAAAGTATTGATAGGCGAGCGCAGGTTAGTATTGCAAACGCTCATTTGGGCGACATTGTTACGCTTAAATTACATATTGATCGACATCAACCGCCGCCTAAGGGTCGGCCCTCTATGCCGCATAGAGTTTTTGCCCATGATGCAAGTGAGAGCGATAGTGAGAGTGGTGAAATATCGCTAGTGTTTTTTAAAACCCATGGGAATTGGGTCGAAAAGTCACTTCCAGTTGGGGAAGTTCGTTATGTTTGCGGGCAGATTGCTTTTTTTAATGGCGAAAAGCAAATAACTCACCCAGATTATATTTTAAGCGAGGATAAACTTGATAGTTTACCACTTGTTGAGCCTGTTTATCCTCTTACGCAGGGGCTTTCTTCCAAGGCTTTGAGAAAAGTTGTTGAGCAAGTGATGGCAAAATTGCCAGACTTGCCTGAGTGGATATTAGCAAAACGAATGGGTGAATTTAACTGGCCTAGTTTTTCTAATGCTATGAAAATGGTTCATGCTCCAACCTCACCAAAAGACACTGAATTAACCTCCCCTGCCCGCATGCGTTTGGCTTATGATGAATATCTTGCGGGTCAGCTTACTTTGCAAATTATCCGCTCAACCTTGGTCAAACAAAAGGGAGAGGCTAGGGTTTTTAGTGGGGAGCTTACAATGGCATTAAAAAATGCCCTGCCTTTTAGTTTAACTAAGGGGCAAAATATTGCGATTGAGCAGATTTTAGCTGATATTGGCAAGCCAGATAAAATGTCACGCCTATTGCAAGGTGATGTTGGCTCAGGCAAAACAATTGTTGCGATGATGGCAATGGCAGCGGTTGCTGAGAGCGGAGCGCAATCTGCTATTATGACTCCTACTGAAATTTTAGCTAGCCAGCATTATGCAACATTAAAACCCTTATGCGAGGCAATAGGCCTTAATATTGTTTTACTTACTGGCAAACAAAAAGTTGCAATTCGTCGGCCTACTTTAGCAGGTATAAAAGATGGCTCAATTGATATTATTGTCGGCACACATGCACTTTTTCAAGCAGAAGTTGAATTTTTTAACTTGGGTTTAAGCGTGGTTGATGAACAACATAGATTTGGTGTTCATCAACGTTTGGCACTGTCAAAAAAAGGTAAGAGATCTGATTTGTTAGTAATGACAGCAACGCCAATTCCTCGCTCTTTAGTGCTTACTCACTTTGGTGATATGGATGTAAGTATTTTGAAAGAAAAGCCAGCTGGGCGACAGGTTATTGATACTGCTATTCTTTCAATATCTGAGTTGCAACGAGTTGTGGCACGCCTA
>JAMONZ010000076.1 GCA_027066315.1 Hyphomicrobiales bacterium | reverse complement strand
TGTTTAAATATCAAATTTTTGCATTGAATATCTAATTGGAAGATCACCGGAAATTGCTGCATTTAACCGAAGCGCACCAGAGTTTAGGATAAGAGTCTTTTTTGTTCCTCCTTCCCCTACATTAATCGTTTCGCTGGCTTGCGCCCGCCCATAAGAGGCATGAATTATGTAATCTCCTGATAGAAGTGAAAAGGAAGCAATTGAATTCTCTGATTTTTCTAAGAGAATCATCTCGCCATTTTCAGCTGGCTCTGCTTCAAAAATTCTCCAAGTAACGCCATCATTAATTACAGATCCTGTTTCAGAAATTCTTGCAATTAGTGTCAATGGTTGCTCTTTGTCACTAATTGTTGAGTTAGTTTGTGTAGTGCTTGGAGGTGGGGTTGTGGGAATTGAGATTTGCTCATTTGTATTTATTGAGCGATTTATTGGCGGGTAAGGAACTGGGGCAATGGTTTGAGCAATAGCAAAAACCGTTGGAAATAAAAAAAAGCCACTCACAAAAAGAATCAAAAAATGTCGCATATGCTTATTGAACCAATCAATAACAAAAAAGATAGATGAATTGATTTTTTTGCACTTGGAATGAGGAAAATATGTGGCATAATAGTGAAAATAAAGGAATTTTTATGTCTAGAAACGAAGAAACTATCAACTATCTAAAAACCCGTCGCTCTGTGCCATTGCCATTTTTGCAAGAGCCTGCCCCAACCAGTGCGGAATTAGAAGAAATTTTGACTATCGGAACACGTGTTCCTGACCATGGTAAAATAGTTCCTTGGCGTTTAATTTCTTATTCTGGTGATGCACGAGTAAAAATTGGTGAAAAATTGGCAGCTTTGGCATTAAAAAGAAACCCAGATATGGACGAAGATGCCATTAAGGCCGAGAAGAAGCAATTTTTACCTGCTCCAGTTACTATTGGGGTTATTTCTAAAACTTCTGAACATTTTAAAGTATCTGAACTAGAGCAGATATTATCAGCAGGTGCGGTTGCGCTTAATCTTGTTCATGGAGCAAATGCGCTTGGTTTTGGTGCGCATTGGGTGACAAGATGGTTTGCCTATGATGATGAAGCTGCAAAAATGCTAGGCGCAAGTGAGGGCGAGCAGTTTGTAGCTTTCGTTCATATCGGTACTGCGTCTCGTAGGCTTGAAGAGCGTGATAGACCTGATTTAAAGGAAGTTGTTAGCGAATGGGTGGGTTAATTAAAAGTTAATACTCATTTAATATTTGTTAACTATGATTTTGTGAGAAATTTCTTTTTTGGAAAATACTCAAAGTGGTTCAGCCAATTAAAATATCTCCAGCCTTGGCCTTTGTGCTTAATAGTGCTGGGCAAAAAAGTGATGTTGATTTTGATTATCTTGTGCAAACTGCAATGCGAGAAAGTTCGTTAAACCCCGATGCAAAAGCAAAAACATCATCGGCTACGGGCTTGTTTCAGTTTATTGAAGCTACATGGTTTGAAGTAATAAAAAGCGAGGGGCATAGGCTTGGTTACGGTCATTATGCTGATGCTATAAAACAAAATTCTAATTCTCGATATGAAGTTAGTGATAAAAAATTGCGCTCTGAAATTTTGGAGCTTCGCAAAGACCCGCAGATTTCTGCTGATATGGCAGCAGCATTCACTCGCAATAACGGGCAGTATCTGAAAGATAGATTTGGGCGTATGCCCAGTGCTGGTGAGCTTTATATTGCACATTTTTTGGGTGCAAGGGGGGCTGAAAAAATGTTTGAGGCAGGTTTGAAAGATCCAAATCAAATAGCGGCTAATCTATTTCCCTCTGCAGCAAAGGCTAATAAGTCCATTTTTTATGCAAATGGAGAAGCTCTAACAATTCGTGATGTTTATAAGTCACTCATTGCTAAGCATGCTAGTAATTCTGTTGGTGCTCAATTTACCACTCAGCAAATCTCAAGTGATGTTAATGCGCCTATTCCACTCTCAAGATATGAAGCAAAACCTGCGTTAGAATTATCTTTTGATAAGTTGTTTAGCCCTGCCTCTAAAGCTGAAACACGATCTCCAGTTTCACCCTCCCCAGATAGTGGGGAAGGCGGGTTTTTTGTACAGCTTTATTCTAAGTAGTTTTGGCTTTATCCATTGCTGCAATCTGGCGTTTGCTTAAAAATCCTGCAAAACCTATTTGAATAAAATAGGCAATCATTATTGGCAAAATAAATGTTGCGCCATATTGCTCAACGCTAAATACCGCTAAAATCAAGGCTAAAGTTATATATCTTGTTGCGATATGCCAATAAACGGCTTTGCCATTTGGGGTTTTATCGGTTAATTTTTCAGCGATGAAAAAGACCACTGAGTAAAATACCGCAGTTGCAATAATAGCTTTAAACAGATCCATTAATTCTACTTGGAATAATAATTGTGCGGTGGAAAGTGAGAATAAATATAGCACAATTCCAAACATTGTTGCTTTTGAAATTAGCGGTTGGTGTTTGCCAGTGAAGGCAACTAGCTTTGGAAAAAATTTCAAAATAATTCGGCTAAGCAAAAAAGGAATTACAACCAAGATCATAAAGGGGGCAAAAGGCATTATCTTTTTGCCGCCGCCTTGCATATGTTCAGGAATAGTCAAGTCAGGAGTTGGGAAAAAGCCTGAAGCTAAATTATCAAATAATCCAAAAATTATAGTAATTGGTAATAATAGAGCCAAATTGAGCATGAAAATGATGAAACCAAGTTTTACATTTGCGCCGCTTTGCTTGATCCACATCATTACCATTCCGCCACCTGGTAGTAGAGCCAAGAGAAAAATTGCAGCTGCAATGCCAATATCTTGACTAGCATATCCAATTAATAGAGCAATTGCAGTAATGAGCAGATAATTAATCCAAAGGTTTTTATAAACACTTGGCATATTATTTTTTAATATTGCAAAATCTGCTAAATGGAATTTGAATAATGAGGGTGTAACTAAGAAAATCCCAGCGACCAAACATACTGCTGAAGAAAAAGTTAGGCCTCCTGTTAAATTTCCAAATAGTAAGCCTAGTGCAATTGCACTAACGATTAGAATGATTTGTTGCATTATTTCTCTCGATGTTTTTTAAATATTAGTTATTTCTAATATATGGTTTTATTATATTTTACAATAATAAAAACCATCTCTAATATATTTTTATGAAAATCTAATAAATTGATTCACTAAAACCTTCTAAGTCTTGTGATTGGAATAGAAAATGAACCTAATAACTGATAAATGTTTTATAGATGGAAATTGGGTAAAGCCTGTTTTGGGTCAGCTCTTATTGCTAAAAAATCCTTCAACTGGTGAAAAAATTTGTGATATTGCTCGTGGTACTAGTGGTGATATTGATTTGGCGGTTGCCGCCGCACAAAAAGCACTTAAGGGTGAGTGGGGAAAAATGCCTGCTTTTGAGCGGGGGCGAATTTTGAGTAAAATCGGACAACTTATTCTCACAAAAATTGATGAATTAGCAGAACTAGAGGCAAAAGACGTTGGCAAACCATTAAAACAAGCAAAGGCAGATGCAATTGCTATGGCTCGTTATATGGAATATTATGGCGGTGCGGCAGATAAAATTCATGGACAAACTATTCCATTTCAAAGCGGTTACACGGTTTATACTTTGCGAGAACCGCATGGGGTCACTGGGCATATTGTGCCATGGAATTATCCTATGCAAATTATTGGCCGCTCAGTTGGTGCAGCTTTGGCTATGGGAAATGCGGCGGTGCTTAAGCCAGCAGAAGAGGCATGTTTAACTGCGTTAGCATTTGCAGATATTGCACATGAGGCGGGCTTACCTGCAGGGGCGTTAAATATTGTTTCAGGGCTTGGTGAAGAGGCTGGAGCGGCTTTAAGTTCGCATGTTGGGGTTAATCACCTTTCATTCACTGGCTCTGTTGGGGTTGGAACATTGGTGCAGGCTGCAGCGGCAAAAAATATTGTACCTGTTACGCTTGAGTTGGGTGGTAAATCTCCACAAATAGTTTTTGATGATGCAGATATAGACGCTGCTTTGCCGTTTTTGGTCAATGCTGGAGTGCAAAATGGCGGGCAGACTTGTTCTGCTGGGTCTCGTATTTTAGTGCAGTCGGGTATTTATGATAAATTATTGGCAAAAATGAAGGCTCGTTATGAGGAGCTTTTGGTTGGTGATGCACTTGAGGATTTAGACATCGGGCCGCTTATTTCTGAGCGGCAAAAAGATATTGTAACTGGCTTTTTAAGTCAAATTGAGGGTGATGCTTACATTGCTGCAAAGGGTAAAATTTCACCTGATGCGCCAAAAGGTGGACATTATGTTGAGCCGATATTACTTGCTGGAGTTGATACAAAACATGTGCTGGCGCAAAGCGAAATTTTTGGCCCTGTGCAGGTAGTGATTAAATTTGAAACTGAGGCTGAGGCGATAAATATTGCTAATGGCACTGAATATGGCTTGGTTGCAGGTGTGTGGACAAAAGATGGCGCACGCCAAATGCGACTTGCTAAGGCTATACGAGCAGGGCAGGTTTACATCAATAATTATGGAGCAGGGGGTGGAATTGAATTACCCTTTGGTGGAGTTGGCAAGTCTGGGCATGGCCGAGAAAAGGGCTTTGAAGCATTATATGGTTTTTCGGTTTTAAAAACAGTTGCGGCATTTCATGGAGATAATTAATGCAGAAGTGGGTTGCGCTTTTAAGAGGGGTAAATGTTGGCGGAAAAAATAAGTTGCCAATGGTTGAGTTAAAAACTTATTTAAGTGCGTTGGGCTTAAGAGACATAAAAACCTATATTCAAAGCGGTAATGTAATTTTTTACTCTGACGAAAGTAATGCAAGTATTTTATCTAGGATAATTGCTGATTTGGTTTTAGATAAATTTGGGTTTACGCCAAAAATAATAGTTCTAACAATTGATGAATTGCAAGTTACTATTGATAATTGCCCGTTTATGGTAAGTGAAGATGAGGGTAATTTGTTGCATTATTTCTTTTTGCAACAAGATCCAGCTAACCCAAACATTCAAGAATTGAATGCGATTGCTTTGCCAAGTGAGAGATGGCAAATAAAGAATAGTGCTTTTTATCTGTATACTCCTGATGGTTTTGGACGCTCAAAACTTGCAATAAAAGCAGAAAAATTGCTTGGCGTAGCTACAACAGCAAGAAATTGGCGAACAATTTCAAAAATAATAAAATTATAAAAAATACAATTCAATTTTTATGGTGAACCAATCATTAATTCTTCATGCTTATTATTATGTTCGAATCTCTAGTGTTTGAGTGTAAGGGCATAAAATGGTTGCGTATAATAAGTTTGTTGAGCTTTCTCAAAGTCTAGATGCTGAAAAGCGTGGCATTGCTGCTCATATGGCAGCTTTGGCATATATCGATCATTGTGGCCCAGCAGATGAAAATGCGGCTCTTTATGCTTCACTTATTGGCTTTTTAGATGATGATTCGGTGAAGGTGCGTGCGGCACTTGCTTATGGTCTTTTACATGCAGCGTCTGCTCCACGTCCTATAATTATGGCACTTTTGCATGATGAGCCAATTATTGCCCGTGCTGTGGCGCAATATTCTCCTGTTTTGGTTGATGCTGATTTGGTTGGCATAATTAAAATTGCTGATGAAAATATGCTAGAGGTTATCGCAGATAGAGAAAACATCAGTTTTCGTTTGGCGATTAGTTTACTCAATAGCAATAATATCTCTATCATTTTAAAAGTTCTGGCACGTGAAAATGTTGAGCTAAATGCGGATATATTACATGAAATTGCTCAGGAATATGGAGATGATGCAAAAATTCGTGGAGCTTTATTTTCACAAAGCAATCTTAGTGGTACTTCTAGATTATTACTTATCGAAAAAGTTAGTTTGGCCTTAAGTGGCGCAAGAATTGTTAAAGGATCAATTTCTGCTCATCGGTTAAAAAGATTATTATTAGATGCGCAATTTTGCGCTTTGACCTCAATAGGTGAGGGTGAAGCTGCAACTGGTTCTTCTCAATATGCTAATGATATGGTTGAAAACGATCAGGTTAATGCTCGTTTGATGCTTCATTCATTAGTGAATGGTCATGTTTTGTTTTTTGCACAATGTTTGTCATTGGTTGTTAAAATTCCGCAAGAGAAAATATTTACATTATTAAACATAGGTTCTCGTGCGGCACTAAATGCACTTTTTGCAAAATCAGGGCTTGGTGAAGAGTTAAGAAACTTGCTTGCAAGGCTTATTTTTTATGCCAGAGAGGCTGATTTAGCTGATGATTTGTCTGCCCGTCATTTTGTCGTTACAGCTTTAATTAATGAGCTTATTATTGAGCATGATGGTGATATTCCAAGTTCGATTGAGGAAGCATTTGCTTACCTTAATGAGCAAAATATTATGCTAGCTAGGGGTGCTGCTCGAGGGGTTATGAATGCTTTTGCAATTGAGGTGGGGCAAGATAGAGAAATGTTAGCTAGTGATGTTGAACCAGCTCTGGCACTTCCTGCTGCCTAGCTAATTTTTTTTAGAGCAGTATTAATAACTACTTCGAATGATGAGCAAATTTCATCTTGTGTTTCGCTTTTGATCTTTATTTTTTTATTTGAGCTAAGCGAGATTGCCCTAACCATTAGAGCTATTAAGTCAAAAAATTCATCTAACTGTGGGCTGGTTTCAAGTAATTTTGAAAGCGGGTTGGACATTTCGCCAGTTTTGTCAAAACCTAGAATGGCCGCATTACCCTTTATTACGTGAACAGCTTTATTAAAGTTTGAAAAAGCACTTGGCTCTGGTTCTTTTGAGTTTAGGTTTTTCCAAGCTAGTTCTAATTTTTTTATGTCGTCTTCAAGCCAAAGAGCAAAATTTACTGATAAAAACTCAACTTGCCTGTTTGCATTTTCAACTGGATGAACAGCGTTTTTACTAAGTTCACGGTATTTAATATTATTTTTTAATTTTTTGGGAGGGTCAATAATCTCAAAGCGATGTAAAGTTTTTTTATTTTGTGATTTTTGCTTTTTGTTTGAGCTTATAGTTTCTTGTTGTGTTGCCACTTTTTGTTTTATTGCTGCTTTTTGCATTGCATTTGTCATTATAGATTATCCAATTATATCTATAATTATGCTCATACTCTCATCAAAAACAATTCGATAAAAACCCTATGCAATGTCCATTATTAGAACTGAAACTGTTCGTTAAGAACTCTTTCTTCAAAACCGTGTCCGGGATCAAACAAAAGAGTGACCTTTTGCGAAAAATCTTGGCAAACGATTACTTGTTTTACACTTTCAAATTCAATATTATCAGCAACAGCACTTATTGGACGCTTATTTGCTTCAAGAGTTTCAAAGGTAACACTAGAAGAGTTTGGCAAAATTGCTCCACGCCAACGCCTTGGCCTAAACGGAGAAATTGGCGTAAGGGCAAGAAGTGGAGAGTTAATGGGCAGGATTGGGCCATGTGCTGAAAGATTATAGGCAGTTGATCCTGCTGGAGTAGCTAGCAAAACGCCATCGCAAATAAGTTCATCAATTCTAGTCTTTCCATCAATGACTATTTTAATTTTTGCTGCTTGATATGTGGTGCGAAAAAGTGAAACTTCGTTTAATGCCAAAGCCTTATGGTGTTTGTTATTAATATCTATAACGCTCATGGTT
>JAMONZ010000075.1 GCA_027066315.1 Hyphomicrobiales bacterium | reverse complement strand
TCGTCAGACGGACAACAAGTCTTAGGTTGCTTATCAGTTAGAGTAGATTTGGCATATTCAAAAAACTTGTCGGCATCAACTGGCTTAGAATAATAGTAGCCCTGAGCCTCCTCGCAATTTTGCGCTCCCAAAAACAAGATATGTTCAGGAGTTTCAACTCCTTCGGCAATAACTTCAAGACCCAAAGCATGCGCCATAACAATTGTTGAATGCACAATTGCGCTATCTTCTTTACTAAAGGGGATATTCTCTAAAAAGCTCTTGTCAATTTTTATGCGAGAAAGTGGGTATTTTACTAAATAACTTAGGGAGGCATAGCCCGTGCCAAAATCGTCAAAGGCTATATGAACACCCTTTTCTTTTAACCGTGCCAGCGACTTTATTATTTCATCGTCACTACCATGCGAAATATTCTCAGTAATTTCTAACTCGAGCGCATTTGCAGGTAGGCCTGTTTCTTTTAAAACTGCCTCAACATCCGCTTCAATTGTATCAGCTTTAAATTGTGCTTCAAACAAATTCACCCCAATTCTAAAATCAGGAAAACCATTTTCACGCCACTTCATCGCCTGTTTAGCAGCACTAAGCATAATCCACTTGCCAACATCATGGGCTATGGGTTTTTTTGATAGGGCTTCAATAAATTCGTCGGGTTGAACGAGCCCTTTTTTAGGGTGATGCCATCTTATTAACGCCTCAGCCCCAATTAGCTCACCATTGCTTAGTCGAGTTTGTGGTTGATAAAATAGCTCAAACTCATCATTTTCAAACGCTTTTCTAAGCTCAATATTTAAAGTAAGATTTTTTTGCGCATCATCTCGATAAGACGTTTCAAATAACTTGTAATTACAATTTGAATCACTTTTTGCCACTTGAAGAGAGAGGTGGGTATTGGCAAAAATATCTTCTACATTTTCTCCATGCATAGGCGCAATAGTAATGCCTGCATTTGCTTTAATATAAGTTGAGTGATTATTTATCTCTATAGGATCATTTAGTTTTTTGAACATTTCTCGTAAAATATCAATAACAATACAAGGATCATCTTTAATGGGTATAGTTACATAAAATTCACTACTGCAAGTGCGATATAAAGTTGCCCTACTCCCAGCAACAGCTTTTAATCTTTTTGTAATTTCTTTTAAAAAAAGTTCGCCAGTTGATTGGCCTAATGTGTTGTTAATTTCAGATATTCCACTTAGCTCTATTGCGGCAATTGCAAGTGGTTTACTATTATTACTGCTTAAAAATTTTAAAATATTACTTTGTAAATGAGCCTTATTTGGCAAGCCTGTTAATCTATCAAAAAAGGCCAATTGATGTAGCTTTTTTTCTTGTGCAATACGATCAGATATATTTTGAGCACTAAAAGCTGCTGCATAAACTTTATTGTCTTTATTATACATGGGTGCGGCAGAGATTGAAACGTCAATTAATGAGCCATCTTTGTGTAAACGTTTCCCCTTCGTATCTTGCACGCTCTCACCTTCAAAGGCTTTCTCAAGTATTGATTTGCAATCACGGCTGCTTTTCTTTCCCTTT
>JAMONZ010000074.1 GCA_027066315.1 Hyphomicrobiales bacterium | reverse complement strand
GATTGGGGCAATCCAGCGGGGGTTATTAGTACTTGAACAGCAGGGGGGCGAAGAGTTTTTTGGCGAGCGGGCTTTAGATATTGCTGATTTGATGCGAACTGATATTGATGGGCGAGGGGTTGTTTCGGTTTTAGCGGCAGATCAGCTGATGCATTCGCCAAGGCTTTATTCGACTTTTTTATTGTGGCTTTTATCTGAATTATTTGAAGAATTACCCGAAGTTGGAAACCCTGATAAACCTAGGTTAGTTTTCTTTTTTGATGAGGCGCATCTTTTGTTTGATGAAGCACCAAAAGTGCTTTTGCAAAAAGTTGAGCAGGTGGTAAAATTAGTCCGCTCAAAAGGAGTTGGGGTTTATTTTGTGACACAAAACCCAGTTGATATTCCTGATGCTGTTTTGGCGCAATTGGGCAATAGGGTTCAACATGCATTAAGGGCTTATACGCCAAAAGAGGCAAAAGCTGTTCGGGTGGCGGCTGAAACTTTTAGACCAAACCCTAAGTTTGATACAGAAGATGTGATTAAACAACTTGGGGTTGGAGAGGCATTGGTTTCAACCTTGGAGAAAAAAGGTGTTCCATCAATTGTTGGGCGCACAATGATGCGTCCGCCTTCATCTCGTATGGCTCCTATTACGCCAAGTGAGCGGAAAAAAATAATTGCCGCTTCGCCTGTTCTAAGTCTTTATGATAAAGATATTGATAGAGAATCTGCATTTGAAAAGCTAAAAGCTAGGGCAGAAAAACGCTCTTTAGATGAAGAGCGTCAGCGTGAAAGAGAAGATCAAGAGCGTGAAGCAAAGGGTCGTATGCGCCGCTCTCGCACTGGATATGAAGATGATTACCGTGATGATAGGCCAACAAAAAAAAGCAGACGCCGTAGATCGTCTTCTAGGCGACAAACCACCTCTGAGGCGGCGATGAAAACTCTGGCTCGAACGGTTGCTCGTAATTTGGGCAATAGGTTAGTGCGTGGGATTTTGGGTAGTTTGAAAAGAGGATTATAGCTATTTTTGTTTTTATTAATATCATTTAAGGTTGATTATGGCTTATTAGTCATAAGTTTAAGTAGCAAATATATATAGATTAGTGCAGTGTTAGAGATGGAATATGACAAAAAAAATTAGCTTAGCAATTTTTGCTTCAGATCAAGGTCAAGGTGATAGTGAACGCGGTGCTATCATGATGCAGGTGGGTAGTTTTTTAGCTTCAAAAAAAGTAGATTTTATTTGTTTAGCGCAGAACGGAGTACTTTGTACTCCATTAATCACTAGTGCAAGATCTGCTGGAGCAAATATAAAAATTATTTCAGATGATGAATTTATTATTCCAAAAAATTTGAATGATATTGAGCTTGAAAGAATAGGGCAAGAGCAAGATAGATTTAAACGAATTGGCGAATTAAGCGATGTTTTTGTTGGCTTGCCGGGATCTTTGCTTTCAGCAAAATTTTTGTTTGAAGTGTGGAGTGCAAATCAAAGAGAAATACCTGTTATGCTTTTGAACAAGAATAAAAGTTTTGAGTTTATGCGTGGGTTTATGCAAGATATTGTTTCGCATAAAGTTAAAAATCTTGATAAAATTATTTCTCAAACCGACAATATTGAGGATATGTGGAATCGCTTAGCTAAACTAGTTTAGTTAAGCTGACTTGGCGGCGGTGGAGTATTTTTTGAGCCAAAAAGTGGGATAACATTATTTGCATTGTGATTTTCATCATGGTTTTTGGCTAGGTTAGTTTTTCTGTTGGATATTTGCTCTTTTTTACGACGATCTATACCTCTATAGAGTTTTGTTGAGTTATCTGTTAGCCGCACTAAAACTCGAGTTTCTAGATAGGTTGGTGACATGGGTTTTATTATTACTTCATCAATCCCAACAGTTTTACAGATTGAGCGTATTCCTTTGGATATAGTTTTGCAAAGCGTGATTATTTGGAATTTTGGATTTGCGACATTTTCCATATGACGCAAATTGTGGATGAAAGTAATTATTTTAGAATCAATTTGATCGCAATCATAAATTAAAAGATCAATTGGGGAGATGTTATTGTAATCTATAACGGCTTGCTCATCATTAAATATGCGCACTCGAAATTGAATATTACTTGCTAAAACCATGTGTAAAATTGATGAATAAGCAATGCTTTGCGACAGAATAGCAATGGTTTTTATAGACTGGTTCATCTCAAGCAACTTAGAAACATTTGTTGCGTTTTTTCACCGATTATCGGTGTCCACTTTATCAAAAACACTATGGTTAATGAATGATTAACATGATTTGCATGGTTGGAAAAGTAAATTTTTGAGTTGTTAGAGAAAAATATTTGATTTGTTGGAGGAGTTGAGTTTGGATATTTGTCTTTCTGAACGAAGTGAAGGATCTTTTTTAGCTAATAAGATTCTTCAGCTTCGCTTCAGAATGACATGGGCGTGTGTTGCTTTAGAATGACATGGGCGTGTGTTGCTTTAGAATGACATGGGCGTTGTAGTTGCCTCAAAATGACTTCTGCTGTTAGCAAATAGTAAAGACTATTTAGCCGCCTCTAAAAGCTCAGTTACATATTCCCAGTTTACTAGATTATCAAAAAATACTTCAAGATATTTTGGGCGGGCATTTCGATAATCGATATAATATGAATGTTCCCAAACATCTACACCAAGCAATGGCGTTGCATTATGAATTAATGGGTTTTCGCCATTTGGTGTTTTTATAATTTCTAATTTGCCATTTTTTAAGGCTAGCCATGCCCAACCAGAGCCAAATTGAGTTAGGCCAGCGTTGATAAAGTCTGATCTAAATTTTTCTAGGCCGCCTAGTTCAGAATTTACTTTTTCAAGCAGATTACCTGGAAGGTTGCCGCCGCCATTTGGTTTCATCCATTTCCAAAAATGGTTATGGTTATAATGTTGAGCGGCATTGTTGAATAGGCCTGCGTTTTTGCCATGGCTTAGCTTGACAATATTTTCTAGAGTTTCAGTTTCAATTCCTGATCCCTCTAATAGATTGTTGCCATTTGTAACATATGCTTGATGGTGTTTGTCATGGTGATATTCTAATGTTTCAGCTGACATAAAGTCTCCCAAAGCATCATAAGCATAGGGTAGTTCTGGTAAGGTGAAGGTCATTTCATTTCCTATTTATTGTAATTATTGGCTTTATTATAACTATTCTAAACTAGTTCGCAATAAGGGAAATTATTTATCATGGTTATTTGTAGCCCAAATTGCAAAAGAATAGGTTAGGGCGGTTTCTTTTATTTGCTCAAATCTACCAGAAGCACCGCCATGCCCAGCACCCATATTGGTTTTTAGATAAAGTGCTTTATTTGAGGTTTTTGTAGCTCTAAGTTTTGCAACCCATTTTGCTGGTTCCCAATAGGTTACTCTTGGGTCTGTTAGGCCAGCAAGAGCGAAAATTGGCGGATAATCTTGTGCGCTAATATTATCATAAGGGGAATAAGAGGCGATATATTCATAGTCTTGTTTTGAGGTGATTGGGTTGCCCCATTCTGGCCACTCAGGTGGAGTTAGGGGTAAGGTGTCATCAAGCATCGTGTTTAGCACATCTACAAAAGGCACTTGGGCAATTATGCCTGCAAATAGCTTTGGACGCATATTGGCGATTGCGCCCATTAACATGCCGCCAGCTGATCCGCCCATTGCAACTATATTTTTTTGAGATGTGTATTTATCATCAATCAGCTTGTCAGCAACGTTTAAAAAATCGGTGAAAGTGTTGATTTTATTTTCATGACGGCCATTTTTATACCAAGCATAACCTTTTTCCATTCCGCCACGAATATGGGCTATGGCATAAACAAAACCTCTATCTACTAAGGAAAGAGAAGCAATTGAAAAAGCGGCAGGCATGGACATGCCATAAGAGCCATAACCATAAAGCAGGCATGGTGCTTTGCCATTTTGTTTGAGGTCTTTGCGGTATAATAAGGTAACAGGGATTTTTTGGCCATCATTGGCTGATGCAAAAATACGCCTTGTGATATAGTCGTCCTTATTATGCCCACTTGGGACTTCTTGCTCTTTTAATAATACTCGTTTGCCCGTGTTCAGATCAATATCAAAGGTTTGATTTGGGGTAGTTGGTGAGGAATAAGAAAAGCGGATTGTTGATGTATTAAATTCATATCCTGCCCCCATGCTTAGGGCGTAGGCTTCTTCTTTAAAGCTGATAGTTTCTTCAATGTTGGTGTTTAAATTGCGGGCAATAATTCTTGGGAGGCCTTCAAAACGCTCTAGGCGAATTAAATAGTCTTTGATAACTATTATGTCCAATACCAAAACGCCGTTCTGGGCTTTTATTAGATCCTGCCAATTTGTTGTTTCTGGTTTATCTAGCTTGGTTGTAGAGATTTTAAAATCCTGAGCCCCGTTAATATTGGTGCGAATGAATAACTCACCATCTCGCTCATCAATGCTATATTCATGCCCAATTTTTCTTTTGGCTATAAGGCTAGGTTTACTACCTATATTTGCATCAATTAACCAGACTTCTGAAGTTAGATGATCGTGGGCATTTATGGTGATGAAATTCCCTGATAGGGTTTTGCCAATGCCTACAAAAAATCCGCTGTCTTTTTCTTCATAAACAATTTCATCGTCAGTTTGTTTTGTTCCTAAGATATGTTTTAAAACTCTAAATGGCCGGTGGTTTTTGTCGAGTTCTGTATAATAAAAACTTTTGCTATCATTTGCCCAAACTCCGCCGCCATTTGCGTTTTCTATTTTGTCGTCTAACTCTTTGCCTGTTTTTAAATCTCTTACAAAAATGGTGTAATATTCTGAGCCCTTATTATCGAATGACCAAAGGAGCAATTTGTGATCTGGGGAGTGCGATGCGCCACCAAAGCCGAAATATCCTTCGCCTGCTTCAATGTTGCAATCGAGTAGAATGGTTTCTTTGCCGCCATTGCGAGGAGTGCGAATAAATTGAGCATATTGCTTGCCAATAAGCATTTTTGTTGAATATGAAAATTCATCATGGGGAAAAGGAACACTCGAATTATCTTCTTTTATTCTGGCTCGTATTTCTTGATAAATTTCTTTGCTTATTTTTTCATTTTTTTTACCAAAATTTTCTTCAAAATAATTATTTTCGGCTTCAAGGTAAGAGCGAATTTCATTATCGAGTTTTTCAGGCTGTTGCATTACTTCTTGCCAATTATCAGCACGTAACCAATTGTATGGGTCGTTATGCTTAATGTTATGATTAGTAGAAAAATGGTCTTTAGTTTTGGCAATTGGTGGGTTGGTCATTTGAAGTCCTGTTTATAACTTAGGTTACTTGTGTGTTTACTGACTTGTTCTTGAGCTGTGAAGCGTTAAGTTGATGTTAAGTGATTCGATTTTAGAAATATACGAGGTAAGTTTGACTCCTTCATTAGACTTTACAATTGCCCTAATTCCAATTGCGCCTTTTTTGGCAGCTTTTTTAGCTCCATGGATTCATAAATTTACTGGGAATTTTGCTGGCTGGATATTGGCGATAGTGCCTGCGAGCATATTTATTTATCTTTTAAATTTTATTGAACTAATTTCAGAGGGTGGTTTTCTTTCAACTGCGCTTGAATGGGTGCCAGCCTATGGTTTGAATTTTTCATTTTTTCTTGATGGTTTGAGTTTGACTTTTGCTTTGCTCATTTCTGGCATTGGCACAATAATTGTTATTTATTCTGGTAAATACTTAAAAGGTCATCATCATCAGGGTAGGTTTTTAGCATTTATTTTGATGTTTATGGGTTCGATGCTTGGTCTGGTGTTGGCCGATAATATGATTGTGTTGTTTATTTTTTGGGAATTGACCTCAATCACTTCATTTTTACTTATTGGGTTTGATCATAGTCGACAAGCGTCTCGACGTGCAGCAATTCAAGCATTGGTTATTACTGGTGGTGGCGGGCTTGCGCTGTTGGTAGGCATAGTTTTATTACAGCAAGCGTTTGGAATTTGGGACTTAAGCGAATTGCGTAATTTTGGGGAGATATTACAAGAGCAGGCTGTTTTTCCAATTATTTTAGCTCTGTTTATCTTAGCAGCTTTTACCAAGTCAGCACAATTTCCGTTTCATTTTTGGCTTCCAAACGCAATGGAAGCACCAACTCCTGTTTCGGCATTTTTACACTCAGCAACAATGGTGAAAGCTGGGGTTTATTTACTTGCTAGAATGAACCCAGTTTTGGGTGCTAATGAAATATGGACAATTACTCTGGTTGGGTTTGGCTCAATCACCCTTTTATGGGGGGCTACATGGGCATTAAAGCAAACTGATATGAAGCAAATGTTGGCGCAAACAACCGTTGCATCACTTGGGCTTTTGGTAATTTTAATTGGCATTGGCACTGATATTGCGATTTCTGCAATGATTATTTATTTAATCGCACATGCTCTTTATAAAGCGACATTATTTTTGGTTGCGGGAATAATAGATCATGGTACTGGAACACGTGAAATAACTGAGCTTGGCGGCATGATGAGGCTTATGCCGCTTACATTTCTTGTGGCAGTAATTGCGGCAATATCTATGGCTGGTTTTCCACCGGCTGTTGGTTTTTTTGCAAAAGAAGAAATGTATTTGTCTTTGGCACAATTCGAGTTTCATACAATTGCAGTGTTAATTGTTTTAATCCTAGGCAATGCGATGATGTTTGTGGTTGGTGCGGCAATTGCTATTAAGCCGTTTTTAGGGGGGCTTAAATCTACGGCACTTAAACCGCATGATGGCTCGCTTGCCTTGATGGTTGGGCCTGTTATTTTTGGAGTTTTGGCGTTATTAGCAGGGGTTTTTGCCTATGAATTTGGTAAGATGTTCATGTCGCCTGCGGCATCAGCTGTTTATAACCTTGAAGTTGAGAGCCATTTAAAAATGAGCTTTGAGCTTTTCTTAAAGCCGATTGTTTTACTCTCAGTTTTAACTTGGATAATCGGTGGTTTATTATTTTGGAAACTAGATGAGGTTCGTAAATTTTTGCGCCGCATAGACGATGGTTTTAAGTGGGATTTTGATATTGGTTTTGATTGGTTGATGTTCTCTCTTATTCGATTTGCTGATTTTGTTACACGTTTTTGGCATCATGGGCGGTTGGAATTATATATGATTGTGGTGTTTGTAGCTCTTGGATTTGCTACAATTTTACCATTAATGCTCACAAATAGCCTGCCGCCAATTCCTGCTATTCCTAATTTAACTTTTTATGAGTGGGGTGCTTTTGCCATTGCTGTGGTTGGTCTTGGTGCAGTATTGATAGCAAAAACTCGATTGATAGCAATTGTTTCTCTAGGTATTCAGGGTTTTGCTGTGGCACTTATTTTCTTGTTATTTGGTGCGCCAGATTTAGCTTTCACTCAGTTTATGGTTGAAACATTAACAGTTGTTATTTTGGCTCTGGTAATGACACGTCTTTATTTAGATAGGCGTGATAATCGCAGGTTTGAAGATATTTTACGTGATGGCGGTTTGGCAATTATCTGCGGTGTTGGTTTGACAATATTACTTATGGCAGTTTTACAAACACCGCTTGATATGCGTTTAACCGAGTTTTTTGCTGCAACTAGCGTGCCGCTTGCACATGGTCACAATATTGTAAATGTAATCTTGGTCGATTTTCGTGGGCTTGATACGCTTGGGGAAATTGCTGTTGTGATGACAGCAGGAGTTTCAATTTTGGCACTTATTAGAATAAGGGCAGGAGGGCCACAAGTTGGAATTGGCGCACCAAAAAAATCTACAAAAAGAAAGCCTACAACAAGTAAAAAGCCTGCTAGTAAAAAACGGGCAGGTAAGAAGCAGGTTGACA
>JAMONZ010000073.1 GCA_027066315.1 Hyphomicrobiales bacterium | reverse complement strand
GGAGGCTGAGATTGAATATCATGATGTTGAAAGCGATGCTATTTGGGTTAAGTTTCCTGTGGTGGATTTTTCAACTCATACAAGATATGATCGTGGGGGGAAAGAAAGCACAGATGCTTTAGAGAAGCATCTTTCATCAATAGTGCAAATGGCAAAAGATAGGGTGAGCGTTGTTATTTGGACGACGACTCCTTGGACAATTCCCGCCAATAGGGCGATTTCGTATTCTAAAAAAATCTCTTATGGGCTTTATGAGGTAAGTGAAGCAGAAAATGATTTTGGCCCACAAGTTGGCGAGAAGCTGATTTTTGCTGATGCATTGGCTGATGCTTGTGCTGAACAAGCAAAACTTACATTTAGGCGTTTGCGTGGTGTTCTAGCTAGTGAATTAGCAGATATTATTTGCGCTCACCCACTCAAAGGTATTGGCGGTGGATATGAGTTTGATGTTCCTTTGCTTGAGGGTGATCATGTAACGGACGAAGCAGGCACTGGATTTGTCCATACTGCTCCGGGGCATGGCATGGACGATTATGAAATCTGGAATGCAAAAGCACAAGAAATCTCGGCTAGGGGAATAGACACAACAATTCCAATGTGCGTTGATGAAGCAGGATATTATACTAAAGACGTGCCGTTTTTCGGCGTAGATTCACCCGATGGTGCGGCGCGCGTGATTGATGATAAAGGCAAAAAAGGCGATGCAAATAAGCGGGTGATTGCGGCTTTGATTGAGAGTAATAATTTATTTTCTCGCTATCGTATTAAACATTCTTATCCACATTCTTGGCGTTCGAAAAAGCCGATTATTTTTCGTAATACTCCGCAATGGTTTGTCTATATGGATAAGGATCTCAGCGAAAAAGGCGATACGCTTCGCTCTCGTGCTTTAAAAGCAATTGATGAAACAAAATTTGTGCCAGAAGCCAGACGCAACCGCCTTCGGGCTATGATTGAAACTCGACCTGATTGGGTGCTTTCTCGCCAGCGGGCTTGGGGTGTTCCAATCACGGTTTTTATTAATAAAGAGAGTGATGAAATCCTTAAAGATGAAGCGGTGAATGATCGCATTATTAAGGCGTTTGAAATTGAGGGTGCTGATGCTTGGTTTGAGGAAGGTTCGGCAAAGCGTTTCTTGGGTGAAGAATATAATGTTGATGAATGGCAGCAAGTAACTGATATTTTAGATGTTTGGTTTGATAGTGGTTCAACCCATGCGTTTGTTTTACGTAATAAAAAACGTTGGCCGCATTTAGAATTTCCTGCAACTGTTTATATGGAGGGTTCAGATCAACATCGTGGTTGGTTCCATTCTTCATTGCTTGAAAGCTGTGGCACGAATGGTTTTGCTCCTTATAAAAGCGTGTTAACGCACGGTTTTACTATGGATAAAAAGGGGTTTAAAATGTCTAAATCCCTTGGCAATACTGTTGCGCCGCAAGATATTATTAAACAATATGGTGCTGATATTTTGCGTCTTTGGGCGGCTTCAATTGATTACACTGAAGACCACCGTATTGGTGATGAAATCCTTAAAAACAACGTTGAAGCATATCGTAAAATCCGCAACACTTTTAGGTGGATGTTGGGCAATCTTAGCAATTATAACGAGAGTGAAGCAGTGGCGCATAAAGATATGCCAGAGCTTGAAAAATTGATTTTAAATCGTTTATTTGAACTAGATGAAGAGGTGCGAAAATCATATTTTGCCTATGATTATAAGAAGGTAGTTTCGCTTTTGAGTAATTTTATGAATATTGAGCTTTCAGCCTTTTATTTTGATACAAGAAAAGATGCTCTTTATTGCGATGCACCTTCATCAATTACACGTCGCTCTGCTCTTACGGTTCTAAATGAATTGTTTAATCATTTAACTGCATGGCTTGCTCCAATTTTGGTCTTTACCATGGAAGAAGTATGGCTTGAGCGAAATGAGGGTGAAAACTCTTCGGTTCATTTGCGCATTTTTCCTGATGTGCCAAAAGACTGGGAAAATCAAGAGCTTTCAGATAAGTGGCAAAAAATTCGCAAAATTCGCCGTGTAGTAACAGGTGCTATTGAGATTGAGCGAAAAGAGAAAAATATTGGCTCTTCGTTAGAAGCAGCACCAAAGGTTTATATTTCTGATAGTAATTTATTTATAGCGCAACATGATAGCGATATGGCAGAAATTTGCATTACTTCAGATATTGAAATTATTCAAAATGAAGGGCCAATAGAGGCCTTTAGGCTAGAAGATGTTGCTGGAGTAAGTGTTGTATTTGAGCGAGCAGTAGGAAATCGTTGTGCCAGATCGTGGAAAATTCTACCAACGGTTGGCTCAGATAAAGAATATAGCGACCTTAGTCCCCGTGATGCAGATGCCATGCGTGAATTAAAAGCAGGGCAAAACTAAAAATGAGCAAGTCGGCAATTATCTCTTTGATTTTTGGAGTAGTAGGTTTGTTAATAGATCGAGCCCATAAATTTTATCAAATAGATATAGCCGGCTGGTCTGGTGGTGAAATGGTTTTCATCACTTCGTTTTTGGACTATGTATTGATTTGGAATAAGGGCATATCATTTGGAATATTTGGCACGCTCAACCCCTTAATGCTATCGGCAATTATTGGCATTGCATTATTATTGATTGCCCTTTGGTGGGTAAAAGAAAAAGATTTCCTAACCCGCATCGGCCTAGCACTTTGCTTTGGTGGTGCCGTTTCCAACATAATAGATAGACTTTTATATGGCGCAGTAGCAGATTTTTTCCATCTCCACTTTGGACAATATTCAATTTTTGTGAATAATATCGCCGACATAATAATTTTCATAGGTGTCCTACTTTTATTGCCAAATATGCTTCAATCTACTTCAAAACCATCTAAAGAAGTATAAGAATACATCTTAAGATGGTTTTTCGTATCTTTTTGCCTATTTGACAATAACTTGCCCAAAGCTATGCTTTGATCTACTTCAAAACTATCTGAAGAGGTATAAGAATACATCTTAAGATGGTTTTTCGTATCTTTTTGCCTATTTGACAATAACTTGCCCAAAGCTATGCTTTGATCTACTTCAAAACCATCTAAAGAAGTATAAGAATACATCTTAAGATAGTTTTTCTTATCTTTTTGCCTATTTGGCAATAACTGCCCAAGGCTATGCTTCAATCTACTTCAAAACTATCTGAAGAAGAATGAGAATACATCTTAAGATGGTTTTTATACTTTTTTGCCTATTTAGCATAAGTTAAAGGCCATCTTAATGATGCCAAAATCTATATTTATCTATTTGGTGAAATCTGCTTTGCGAAAAGTGCAAACTTAGGTTATAGATATTTTTAAGTTGGGGCGTGATGAGTATCCCATTTATGTAAGGACAGTTTGATGTATATCCTAAAACATGGGTTTGGCATTTTTTCTAAAGCCATTATTGCAATTTTTTTACTGGTATCTCTTGGTGCATGTGTAACATCTGAGGGTACAAATGCGCTGGTTGATTTTAGCACTTTTGAACGTGAAGTTGCTACTGACACCCTTAAGGGTCTTGGAATGATTGAACGTGAAACAAAAGAGGTTATTAAAACTCCTCGTGCGCCTTTGGCACTGCCCAAAAATTCAGACCAATTGCCAGCACCAAAAACTGCTAATGCTGATTTATTACCTCAAGATAGCGATAAGGTTCAAATTGATGCATCTGGTTTAACCGATGAGGACATTGCTAGATTAAGAAATGCTCGTGTGGTTGATTTACGTACTATAGGTGGCCGTCCACTTACAGAAGCTGAAAGCCGCAAACTTATTGCTCGGATGAAAGCTGCTAGAGTTTCACTTTCGCAAAATGTTGTTCGTCCACTTTATTTGCCGCCCGATGAGTATTTTACAAGTGTTGGTGGGGTAGATTTAATCTGTTTAGCTGAAAATGGTGATCTTGTACCGCTTGATGACCCTAGATGTCCTCCTGCAATTCGTGCGGCATTATTAGCAAATTAACAAAATAATATTGATTGGAATATGGCATGAATGATGCCCAAAATAAGAAGAGCAGTGAAAAAACTGCCTCTGGTTCTCGCCTAGCAAAGGTAATTGCAAGGGCTGGTTTATGCTCTCGCAGGCAAGCCGAGCAGTGGATTAGTGCAGGGCGAGTTGGGGTGAATGGAAATATAATTCGCACACCTGCTTTTAATGTATCTGAGACAGATAAAATTGAAGTAGATAACAAGCCTATTAACGAGCGTGAAGGCACTCGAGTTTGGCTTTATCATAAACCTGTGGGGCTTGTGGTAACAGAAAAAGACCCAGAAGGGCGGCAAACAGTTTTTAATGCTCTAAAAAACCATGGGTTGCCAAGAGTTCTAAGTATTGGGCGGCTTGATATTAACACCGAGGGGCTTTTATTGTTAACCAATGATGGCGGTTTAAAGCGTGTGCTTGAATTGCCAGCAACTGGTTGGCTTCGCCGGTACAGAGTGCGGGCGCACGGCAGTGTAACGCAAAATCGATTAGATAAATTAAAAAACGGTATTGAAATTGAGGGTATTAAATATGGCTCGATTGATGCAAAACTTGAGAGTTCAAAGGGTGCAAATGTTTGGATAAATGTTGCATTGCGAGAGGGGAAAAACCGTGAAATTAAAAATGTTCTCTTGTCCCTTGGTTTGCAAGTTAACCGATTAATCCGCACTTCTTATGGCCCGTTTCAGCTTAGTGACTTACCAATTGGCAGTGTTAGTGTGGTTAAGAGCAAAATTCTACGTGAGCAATTGGGTAAAAGGCTTGCGGTTGAAGCAGGGGTGGATTTTGAAAGCCCATTGCCAGATGATGCGGTTTTTGATGAAGCGCAAGCAAAGCTAAATCCCAATAAACGATTTGGAAAAAAACGGGCTGAGCAAGTAGCAAAAAAAGAAGAAATAGCAAAAGCTAAGGGAAATATGCCAGAGCTTGAAGATCAAGCTGAAGGAGCGCAAAAATTACGCAAACCTGCACCACATCGTAAGGGTAATTTTGAATATAAACCTCGCCCTGAATATGTAAAAGAACCAGAAGAAAAACGCATTGTATATTTTGGCGGAAAACGTGGAAAAGAAGAATTCGTCCCAAAGGCAAAACGTGAAAAACCTGAAGATGAGGGTGGTAAATTTGAGCCAAAAGGTGCTCGTGGGCGATTAGAGCGAGGCTCTGCTAGTGGACGTGGTGATAGAGATAATCGATCAGGAGATAAGAAATTTTCTGGTAAATCTCGTGGAACAGGCTTTGATAAAGGAAAAAGTTTTTCTAAAGAAGGGCGACCCGACAGAGGAGCAAGGCCTGATAGAGGAGATAGACCATCTCGAGATGGAGAAAAAACATCTAGTTCAAAGTCCTATGGAGCAAAACCTTTTGGGGCAAAACCTTTTGGGGCAAAACCATCTGGAGAAAAATCATTTGGTTCTTCGAAGAATTATTCTAGCAAATCATCGCGAGGTGGGTCTCCACGAGGTGGATCTTCACGAGGTGGGCCTCCAAGAAGTGGACCTCCACGAGGCGGGCCTCCACGTAGTGGCGGGACAAGAGGTGGTAGATAATTAATGCGGATTATCGCAGGAAAATTTCGTTCAAAATTATTAGCTAGCCCAAAAACTAGTGATATTCGCCCAACAAGTGATCGAGTGCGCCAAGCAATTTTTAATATATTATCAAGTAGGCTTGGTAATGATTTTTCAGGCATCAATGTGCTTGATTTGTTTGCAGGCACGGGAGCGTTTGGAATTGAAGCAATTTCTCGTGGGGCAGATGAAGTTGTTTTTGTTGATAATGGCATAGAAGCAAGAGGAATTTTGCGGAAAAATATCGAAGATTTTGGTATTGCAGGGCAGGTAAAATTACTAAAATGTGATGCGACTAGTTTGATGAAAATTGAAAAATTTAATCCCTTTAATCTAGTTTTTATAGACCCTCCTTATGGCAAAGAAATGGGAGAAAAAGCCCTTAAAAGTGCATTGGATAATGGCTGGATAGCAATTGGAGCAATCATTGTTTTAGAAGAAAATGCAAGGGCAGATATAAAAATTCCGCAAGGCCTTGAGCTTTTAGACAAACGTAAATATGGCAGCACGCAGGTTTTGTTTTTGAGTAATTAGAGATTTATTATCTGTTTTGATAGAATCAATATTTTTTAATCATTGCTGATAATTCTTTTTTCATCTGGCAACCTAAGAAGTTTTGCTTCTTGGAAAATTCCATCATTGTAAAGTAGTTTTATCCCTTCACAATAGCCTAACGCTCCACCCCACCTATAAAAATTACTGTTAGGTGATGCCAAAACACTTGCCAGTTCAATTATGCCACCGTGAGAAATAATTAAACCTTTAGCGTTTTTTGGAAGCTGCTCGGCGATGTTAAGCCAAAGGGATAATTGCTTTTTAGCAAGATTGCGACTTGCTTGATTGTTTGAAACTATATTGGCGATATTAATAAACTTATTTGGCCATGAGATTTCGTTAAATACCGGAGTTGGTAAATTACCAAGATCAGCATATTTATTGTGAACTTCATAGCCCATTGCTATTGCGGTCTCAAATGCTCGAATTTTTTTACTTGTTACTACCAGATCGAATTCATCCATTGTCAAACCAATATCATTTGCAAGTTTAATCCCTTCTTGCATAATATGAGCATTAGGTTTTCGTCTCATCGTATGTCGTCTTATTTCTAAAGTTTTCATCATTAATTCTATCAATTAGCGGTAATATCAAATGCGATATTTCTTAACCAATCCCATAATGCGCTATTAGGAACGCCCAAACAACCTTTCAATATCGCTCTTTTTTAGTTCTACATAGGTTGGGCGGCCGTGGATACATTGGCCTGAGTGGGGGGTGTTTTCCATATCTCTTAGGAGTGCGTTCATCTCGTCTACTCTAAGGCGACGGCCAGAGCGTACTGAGCCGTGGCAGGCCATTGAGGCTAGGACGGTTTCTAGTCTGCTTCCTAAAATTTCACTTGAGCCATGTTCTGCTAATTCATCAGCCAAATCGTTGATGAGTTTGTTTATATTTGGGTTTTTTAAAAGAGCTGGGACTTGCTGCACGGCGATTGCTTTTTCACCAAATCGTTCGATGAACAGTCCTAATTTTTCTAAATTTGGGGCGGCTTTTTCTAGCCTTAAACAATCATCTATTGGTAGTTCAATTATTATTGGAATTAGCTGCGCTTGAGATTGAACATTGCCCGCTTTTAGCTGAGTTTTAAAATGTTCGTAAACTAGTCGTTCATGGGCTGCATGTTGATCGATTAAAACTAGAGAATTTTCACTTTGGGCTATAATGAAATTTTCAAATATTTGCGCCCTTGCAACCCCTAGTGGGAAGTCAAAAGATTCTGGCTCAATTGTTTGGGTTTCAAATCTGGCACTTGGCTCGCTTAAGCCGCCCATTTGCGGCTCGTAAATTGACGGGGTATTTTGATAATCTGGTGGGGTGGAGGAAAAATGCCTGTTAGGGGGTGAAAATGCTCCAGTGGAAAATGACTTAAGTGTTGCTTCTGCTACGCTTGAAGATGCTTTAAACCCTGCACCATCAAGGCCTTGTTTTATTGCTTTAATAATAGCTGAACGGGTGGCACTTGCATCACGAAATCTTACTTCAGTTTTAGCTGGGTGCACATTTACGTCAACCTCGCTTGGAGGCAGCGAGATGAAAAGTGAAATGGTTGCAAATCTATCTCGAAAAACATAGTCAGAGAATGCTGCCCGCACTGCCCCCAATAATAATTTATCTCGTACTGCACGGCCATTTACAAAATAAAATTGGCTAAGTGAATTGGCTTTGGTAAATGTTGGTAACCCTGCAAGGCCTACAATATTTATTTCATTCCAAGAAAAATCCAAAGCAAAAGAATTTTCTACAAAGTCT
>JAMONZ010000072.1 GCA_027066315.1 Hyphomicrobiales bacterium | reverse complement strand
CAATTGTAAATACGGATGAAGATGGCAGCACTAATGTCAACCCAATAGGTGAAACAGATAGTGCTAATCTTACCTCTTTTTCTAGTGCTAATGCATTGATTATACATAAAGAAAATGCACCAAAATTAGAAATTGGCGAGTTAGTGAATATCCTAAAATTATAAAAATATCAGATTTCTCTTTACAGAACATAAATAGAACATGTATATAGGTTCTATATTTGTTCTGATTCTATGATGGAGAGTGATATGCTTACAAAAAAACAACATGAATTATTGATGTTTATTCATGAACGCATGAAAGAAAGCGGTATACCTCCCTCTTTTGACGAGATGAAAGATGCCCTTGATTTGCGTTCAAAATCTGGTATTCACCGGCTGATAACTGCACTTGAAGAGCGTGGCTTTATTCGGCGTTTACCCAATCGAGCCCGTGCGCTTGAGGTGCTTAAACTCCCAAGCTCGATGAACCCATCACTTGGTGGGCGCAAAAGCAAGTTTGAGCCTAGTGTGATTGAAGGTAATCTTGGCAAAGTTGCTACTCCTTCTAAGAATATTGTTGATACTGATGCACAAGATAATGCGGCGCAAGTTAGCGTACCTGTAATGGGCAGCATTGCCGCCGGCACACCTATTGCTGCTATTCAGGATCATTCTCACACCATTGCTGTTCCACCTGAAATGCTTGGTAGTGGTGAGCATTATGCGCTTGAGGTTAAAGGTGACAGCATGATTGATGCAGGGATTTTTGATGGTGATACGGTTCTTATCCATAAACAGCAAACCGCTGGGAATGGAGAGATTGTTGTTGCACTTATTGACGATGAGGAGGCAACTTTGAAACGCCTACGACGCAAGGGGAATTCTGTGGCACTTGAGGCGGCTAACTCTGCTTATGAGACAAGGATTTTTGGGCCTGATAGGGTCGCCGTACAGGGCAAATTAGTTGGATTATTGCGCCGTTATTAGTTTTTTTAAAAATCTCCAATCCCTTTTGAGTAAGGGCTAGATTTTATACTTATGGCCTCCATGGACGGTTTATATCTTTTATTGCTGTGCGGATTATAAAATTTTCCTTTTCAATATCCCATCTTAACCAATGCATACCATTTTTATTTAAATCGCTTTGATCTATCACTGCTGTTAAAGAGCGGCAAAAGTCTGGGGCATAAAGACGGGTTATAATTATATCTGCAATATAACAATCTTCATAAAATGCTTGTTTTGACTTAACAAGCGCAAGTTTATAACCTTTTGAACTTTCATAAATACAGCCAGATTTATCACAAATATTGCCTTTTAATTTCTGCCCAATTTCTTGTTGATAGGTTTTTTGCCACGCATTAACAACAAAACTATTCACACGCCCAGAGATTAATGCCATGGCCTCATTATCATTAATTTTTAGTCGCCCAGCAAGTTCAGCATTTGCTCTATCATCTTTAGCTTCAATATCTCCATTTATTGCAACAGCTTTTGAACCATCTGCAATTAATATATCTGGGTTTTTGCTAATTCCAAAAAATGCTATTAAAGGAATTGCCAAAGCAACACCAACAAATCTGAATTTATTTGCAAAAAATGC
>JAMONZ010000071.1 GCA_027066315.1 Hyphomicrobiales bacterium | reverse complement strand
TGAAAACATTTGTCCAAATTTACCAGAAACAGAACCAGCCGCATCTAGTCCAGATGCTAGCATGTCATTTGAAATTTCAGGCATATTTAATAAACGAAAAGCGTCCGCTGGGTTTGCAACTAATAAATATGGAAATACTGTATCAGTAAAAACCCCGCCATTATCTGCAACTAATGCTCCCAAAAGACCAATGTCATAAAGTACAACACAAACTAGCCAAATTACAATTGCCAAGCCAGAGGCCGCACTAGATTGACGAACAAGAGTAGACACTAAATAACCCAATCCCAAAAAACTAGCTCCCAACATTAACGAAGTTAAAAATAGCCATAAGAGTGGGGTGAAAGAAAGGTCAGCACTTCCGTTTTTTATAACCGCTAATATGCCAGTGAGCAAAAGCCCAATGCCAATTGCAAAAGCTAGAACTAAAAAATGAGCAATGAATTTGCCAATTAAAATACTTCCTCTAGATAAGGGGTAGGTAAGTGAAAGGGATAGAGTTCCTCTTTCTTTTTCGCCAGATATTGCATCAAACGAGAGTAATAGTGCTAAAAGTGGAATGAAATAAACTGAAAGGGTGGTAATAGATGAAGTTGCAATAATTAATGGATCAACCCCAAGCGTGCCAGTTGGTGCGCCGCCTGCCAATGTTAAAACCACACTAAACAATGCCATAAGTGCTACTGAGATAGCCACCCACATATTTCTCCTTGCAATTAAAAGCTCGAGTCTTGCTATAGCAAACATTATAAATCTCCAGTTTTGCTTAGAGAATAATGACGATATATTTCCTCTAAATCAGGCGGATATATGTCAACATCTTTTATACTATTGCCAAAAGTGCAGATTTTATTTAGCAGCGCAACTTTGTCATTTTGTTGGCAAAAAAGCTCAATTGTTTGTTTGTCAATCTGCTTGCCTTTTAAACTGGCAGTGATTTTTTTATTCTCTCTTACGCAAGTTTTAACAATAATTCTATTAGGCAATGAGGCATTATTTCTTAAATTTACAAGGCTATCATTTGCAACCAATTTACCCATGCTTAAAATCGCAATCCTATTGGTGCGGCTTTCTAATTCGGTAAGTGCATGCGAGGATATTAAAACCGCAGTTCCTCTATCAGCTAATTCTTTTACAATATCATAAAATTCAACCCGAGATATTGGATCAAGCCCAGATGTCGGCTCATCAAGTAAAGCAAGTTTTGGTTTTCCAAGTAGAGCTTGTGCCAATCCAACCCGCTGACGCATACCTTTCGAATAAGTTCCAATGCGTCTATTCATCGCATGAGTAAGTCCTACTTTTTCTAAAAGTTCATCAGCTGTTTTTTTTGTTTGTGCTTTTAGTGAAGCAAAGTGATGCATCTGTTCACGCCCAGTAAGCGAGCTATGAAAGGCTACATTTTCTGGCAGATAACTTGTATTTTGCCTTGCATTTTTTGACCCCGGTAATGATCCAAGCACCTCTATAGAGCCAGAAGTTAAATGAGTAAGCCCCAAAATCATTTTCATTAGCGTAGTTTTGCCAGCACCATTATGCCCCAAAAGAGCAATAATTTGCCCTCCCTCGACCTCGAGAGAAACATCATGAACACTTTTAATGGCATCATATTTTTTTATAACATTTTTTATTATTAAGGCACTCAATTTAAACCACTCCAAACTGGGTCTTTTATTTCAATGGGGTGCATCATAGGCGATTTATCAACTACGCCGCCAGGTAATAAGGCTGGAAAAGTAGATTGCGACCATTTTATTAGTTGAACTGCTGGCGATCCAATAAGAGATTTAGCCGCTGGCTGTGTCCATAAAATTCTATCCATCACATCATTTGGGCGATAAATGCTATCAGCAATTCCATTAGCATCAAGGTCATAGCTTGCGTGGTCTGACCAATAATTCCCAACTCCATCAAAACTCCAATCAACCCATTTTGTGCCAACATATTTTACCTGAGTGCGATTATATAAAAAGGCATTGCCAAATACTTTATTTTTTTCAGATCCAGCGGTAAAATGAATGCCAATATTACATCTTTCAAACTTGTTATACTTGAGTGTGTTTTTATGGCTATTATAAATAAATACGCATTTTTCTTTAACGTTTCTAATAATATTATTAGAAAAAATACTTTTATTTGTATAATTTAACATAATGCCATGATCGCGATCATTTAGCGAAAAATTATTTTTTACTATGACATTATTTGAATTCATAATTGCATACCCAAGATGATTACCAATAGAGATATTATCAATTACCTCACTGTCATGAGTATACATATAATGCACTGCA
Source organism: Hyphomicrobiales bacterium (assembly GCA_027066315.1). Classification (GTDB taxonomy): domain Bacteria; phylum Pseudomonadota; class Alphaproteobacteria; order Rhizobiales; family Devosiaceae; genus S141-66. Next base: position 5,618 of record JAMONZ010000071.1, on the reverse strand, counting down.
AAACGAAGGTCTTGAAAACGGTTTTTGGTAAATATATTGTTAGTGGAAACATTTACAAATATCCCATCACGCCCATATAAAAAATCATTTCCAATAACTTTAGCCCCCGGAGCATTCCAAATATAAACCCCGTTTCCTCTATCATTCATGCGGTGATCTTGCCGCCCCTCAATATAATTATTTATAACCAGCGATCCACCTGCACCATGTAGGTTGACACCAATTAGATTTTTAATAATTTTATTATTTTGTACAATTGTATTTTTGGCAGTTTCCAATGCTCGGACACCAGCATCATTATTTTCATGATTTGAGCCAGAGCCAGAAATCTCAAGCCCTGAGATAGTTACATTGGCGGCATTTATCAAAATTACAGAGCCTTTGCCATTGCCTTCAATTTTGGCTTTTCCCTCGCCCTCAATTGTGAGAGCCACATTTATAATTATTGGCCCTTTGTGAGTGCCAGATGCTAGTCGGAGGATATCCCCCGACTTCGCTATTTTTAGAGTTTTGATAAGTGCTTCGTTTTTTGCTTCAACAAAATATTCTGCAGCATTTGCACTAAAAGTGCTAAAAAGCAAAACCATCAATGTCAAAAAACGCAACAACATATATCAAACTTATCAACTTACTTAGGCTCAACCAACATGCGACCACGCATTTCCATGTGCAATGCATGACAGAACCATTGGCAATAGAACCAATGTACACCAGGTCGACTAGCAATGAAAGTTTGTGAAGCGGTGGCATGTGGGCCAACTTCAAAACAAACACCATGATTACCAAGTGTAAAGCCGTGGGTCAAATCGTCCACATCGTCCATATTGGTTACATAAACGGTAACCTCATCACCCTCTTTTACAGTGAATTCTTCAAGAGAGAAAGTTGGAGCGATTGAGTGCATGTAAACACGAACCTTATTGCCATCACGAATAACATCCGCTGCTTCTTCTAAATTCACACCATCTGCCTTTGCTTGTGCAATAGCATCAGCAAATATTGGGTCACTTCGTGAATATATAGAAAGAGGGTTCACTTTTGAGCGATGCACAATGATACAATCATGCGGTTCAGCAAAAGTTGGACCATCATGGACAACTTCAAAATTATTGCCAGAAATATCAATCAACTGATCATTCTCTGGTTTGAGAGGACCAACATTTAAGAACCTATCTTTTGAGAATTTATTCAAAGATATTAGCCAATTGCCATCGGCTTCTTTGGTTTCACCCATTGAAGTGTGGTTATGACCAGGTTGATAAGCAACATCAACTTTAGCAATGATCGGGTCAACATCGTCACCGCTATAAGCCTTAATAGCCTTATCAATATCCCATTTTACCATTTGGCTATCTAAGAACAAAGTGGTAAAGGCCACTCCTTTTCCATCAAATGCTGTGTGTAGAGGACCAAGACCAAGCTCAGGCTCACCAACAACACAAGAGCGAGGCTCTGCACCTTGGAAAACTGCTTCAATCTTGTCATATTCAATGATTGAAACTGTTGGTGATAATTTACCGTTAATCATCACATATTTACCATCTGGTGAAGAGTTAACACCATGCGGTGAGTTTGGAATTGGAATATAAACCGTAACTCCAAGATTGGCAGCCTTACGGCCATCAACTATTTTAACACCATTTCGTTCGATATACTTGCCCTCGGCAACAGCTGCCTCGATACGAGCAAGATCAAACACAACGGCGTGATCCATTTCATTTTCCATCATGCCAGCAAGGTTTGTTGCACCCTCGGAATTATAGCATGAAGAAATAGCATATCTGCCTTGGTAATCAGCATCGACATTATCAAGGTTGCCGTCAACCATAACCTGCCAAGCAATTTCCATTGTATCGCCATCAATGGCAGTAAAGATTGCTACATAATCTTCAACCTTATCCATGTTTGTGCCATCATTATCCAACGGCACACGATGTTCGCCATTGGCAAACACATAACCAGTGCGTGGGAATTTTTGTGGACGAAGACCATGAATATCCGAAGCATTTGGAATTTCAATCATCTTGTCACATTTCATGATGTCAACCCGAACACGTGCAACACGAGTATTGGCTTTATCATTCATGAATAAATAACGACCATCATATGTGCCATCGGTAAATGACATGTGAGGGTGGTGAAGATCACCATTTTGATAATTATCCATACCATTCATTGCCAAAAACTCTTTTGTATCTGGCAATAGATTTTCGGTCATAATTTTCTTAGACTCGTTGGTAACACCCCAACCAGTTGCAGATTCACGGTTGAAAACTGGAACACGCATAAGTTCACGCATTGAAGGCACACCAATGATGCGCAATTCGCCAGCTTGACCAGATGACCAAAAGCCGTAATATTCGTCTAATTCACCTGGTTTAACTTCAAAGCTACCAGCTGCTGCTGCAGGGGTTGATGAAAGTACTGCCGCTCCACCTGCTGCTGCAAGTGATCCAGCAAGAACTGCACCAGTTCCTGTTCTTGTTAACAAATCTCTACGTGAGAGTTCGCTGTTTTCGTCTTTAATATCATCCGTCATTTTAGATCTCCTTCTTTAAACGGTTGATTTGGGTAGTCACTTATGCTGAGCAAAAGCATCTGCTGATTGTGCAGTACTTCTTGCCAACTTTTCCCGTCCTTTACGTTTTTTAATAACGACGGGGCATTTTGTGTTGTCTTGATAAAGCACTTGGCAATGCAAACAGGACAAACACTCATTCGGATTAATCTCGCCAGTTGGGTGAATTGCTTGTACAAAACACTCCTTGGCACAGACCTGACAGGGGCTGCCGCATTCTTTATAACGTTTGAGCCAATCAAACATTCTAATACGCCCTGGAATAGCCAGAGCAGCACCAAGCGGACATAGATAGCGGCAATAAAAACGCTCAATAAATAGACCAGCACCAAGAATAACTGTTGCAAATAATATAAACGGCCATGCACGAGCAAATTTAAGAATAATTGTAGTTTTGAACGGTTCAATCTCGGCATATTGCTCTGCTAAGCCCATTGATGCGAGTGATAGGCCAAATAGAGCTAAAAAAATCATATATTTTAATGGCCAAAGACGCTCATGCAATCCCCAAGGCAATGTCCATTGTGGGACTTTGAAAAATCTAGCAATTTGATTAGTTAACTCTTGTAATGCTCCAAATGGGCAGAGCCAGCCACAATATGCACCTCGACCCCAAAATAACAATGAGGCAGCAACTGAAACCCAAAGAATGAATATCATTGGATCCATCAAAAATGCGTCCCAAGAAAATCCTGTCTGAAAAGAAGCACCAAGTGCCATAAGGTTGACTATTGATAATTGCGCATTTTGCATCCAGCCAATAAACACTAATGTCATGGCTAAAAAGCTCATACGGAACCAATAAAAAGCCCTAGCGTTACGGGTTGCCTGCACCTGAAAGAAAAATACTATTGTAACAATGGTAATCATCGCCAATAATATTGCTATATCAAATTTCTTATCTTGCCAAATTCGTTTCCATAACATTGCCCTTGCTTGAGCATCTTCATCAGCATAAACATCATTAGCCTGAGAATTATCGCTCTCAACTAATGTAAGATATTGTGAGGGAATATTATATTCTAAATCATAGGTTAAAAATAATTTTTCAATTGCTCCAACGGGGCGGTTGACCAATAGCTGGATATGCCAAGGTTTACTTGCATCAAAACCAACATCTGCAGGAATTTTAAAAATATCAAGCTCGCTAAATGTTGGCGCGCCATCTGCTACAAAGTCTCCTAAGCGTCGTTGTTGATTATCTCTAAATCTTACCGAAATATCACCTTGAATTAGTTGAAAGCGATCAAATGCTCCACCTCGGACATAGCCAGTTCCCTTAAACGAGAAAATCCCACGTGCTGCTATAATAATTGCCTCTTCGCCCTCGCCCATCCAGTCAATAAGATTGCCATATTCAGCTTCTCCCAAAAGCGATAGGCCAATTGATGGAGCAGAAACTAATGCTGTGTGCATGTCGATAAAGATAGTTTCATCTGCGCCTTTTTCAGCATATTTATGCACTCGGTCATCGCCAGTTTCTTCAAAGGCTTGGTTGATCTGTCCAACATCAAGGGTAAGGCGGCGAATTGAGCCGTTTCCAGACAGGGTTTGCCAATCATAGATTTCTTTTTTGTCCATGTTTAAAACATAGCTTGGCCCAGCATTTGCCCCACTTGCCTCAAGTCCACCAAGCCCAAGGGCGCGTGCAACCTTTATCGAAGAACGCACCACACTATCATCAATAATCATTATAGTAACGGTTGCGCCAGATATTATTTCAACATCATGACCAGTCCCCTGTGCTGCTGCTTCGGCAACAATATCAAGCCCATCAAAACTCTCTATCATAGTTTTAATTTCGCTCTCAGGAATACCAATAAGAACAATCGGCTCATGATGCTCAACTAGTTCGGCACGGATTATTTTTCCGTCCAAATCCATTGCTACCATCATGTGAATAGGCTTGCCAGAATAACCTGTGGTGCCAACATAATCAGAGGTTATATAAGCATAGCCAAGTGTTTCCTCACCCTTAAGAATAGGTACAGCAGGAATATTTTCAAGCATAGTGCCATAGGAAGTTGCGCCACTAACTAACTCGCCAGCTGAAATTTTAGGAAGGAATTTTAGTAAAATTGGCTGGCTTGATTGTGCCAATGCAAAACCGGCAAATATTTGCAAGCCAAAAAATAAAAAAATAGATAAAAACAATACTCTAAGCGGCTTAATGCCATAAATTATACTCATAAAACTAACTCCTTCAAATAATCATCAACCAATATAGAAATAATAATATTAGCTGAGGGTGGAGCAGTATTATTAACATAAGCAATTGGAGGGCCACGGCAAGTATCTCTATGCTGTGCGCCAATAGAAATATTTCCAACAAGCTGAGATTTGAAGGAGATCAAAGTAAAGTCAGCTAGAGAAAAAACGCCTGCACTAGCAAACGAGGACACTAGTCCTGTAAAATTATTACTTGCAGTTGGACAAAACTTGCACATTGCACCAGATAAGTTGGGCTTTTGATTGTTTTCGCTATCTGGGGTATTTAAAATTCCAGCACTGGAGCAGATCACATTAAGAAAGGGCGAATCACTTGAGCTTACAGCAAGGGCTGATGGAATTATTTGAAATGTAGAAAATAATAAACATAATAAAGTGACAAAAAACCTCTTCTCCCAAGCGTTCAGACCTGAGTGTCTTAGTAATCCTAATGAGTGGTTGTTCTTTATCATTTGCACGTCAAAATTTGAAAATAATTACTTAACTTAATAGTGATGATTCTTTTATGAAGCAATTTTTAAAGTAATAATTTATGCAAACATTGTTTTAGATCAATTATCAAAGAAAAATAAAAATAATAAACTAAGAAGCCTGTTTTTCGTCAGACGGACAACAAGTCTTAGGTTGCTTATCAGTTAGAGTAGATTTAGCATATTCAAAAAACTTGTCGGCATCAACTGGTTTTGAATAATAGTAGCCCTGAGCCTCCTCGCAATTTTGCGCTCCCAAAAACAAGATATGTTCAGGAGTTTCAACTCCTTCGGCAATAACTTCAAGACCCAAAGCATGCGCCATAACAATTGTTGAATGC
>JAMONZ010000070.1 GCA_027066315.1 Hyphomicrobiales bacterium | reverse complement strand
ATTCATGCGCTAAATCTTTATTTTCTAAATACTCATTCACAGCATCTAAAGCCTCATGCGAGGAAATTAAACTCTTCTGTGAAGATGATAAAGCCTGCTCTACTAAATCAGAATATTTCCCGCCATTTGAAGGATTATTATACTCATATAATTTGTGTAATGAGCCATCAAAAATTTCTTCTGCAGCATTAAATTGTTTTTGTGCTGCATCATAAGCTAAATGCGCCTTATCATGTGCAGCAATTATTTTATTAGTTAAGTTTGAAAAATCTTTTGAACCTTGCTTATGCTCAGATGTATCACTTCCAACGCTTTCGCCCATTTCAACAGCACCCATAATTTCTCTCCTAACTTTTGTATTTGCTCCAATATAAGGTTTAAAAAAACAAAATATATCCGTATTAAATACTTAAAAACAAAAATTATAACCTATTGAAATTCAACAAAACAACAAAACCACACAACAATATTGCTGTGCGGTTTTAAACAATAGCGTAAATTTTATTAAGCTATAAAAAAGCAGATCGTGTCAGATTAAAGCCTAGTCTAGACTATTTTAGCCAATAGATCTTCCCCAAATACTATCGTGAATATCATCTAGATCATCACGAGTATCTCTAACATTCTCCAAAGACTCATTATGCTCTTCCCTTGCAATAATCTCACCATCAAAAGCAACATTATGGTCAACAATTGCATCATTTTCGTTATCAATTGCTTCATTATGATCGTCAATTGCATCATTCTCATCAGAAATAGCAGTATCATGATCGCTATAAGCATCTTCTAGATCGCACTCAGCCAGACGAACCTTCTCTTTTGCAGCAATAACGTCTTCTTCACCCTCATGAACCCTTGTATGTGCATCAGCTACATCATGTTCACCTTGATGAACTTTTCCTTTTGCGTCCTCAACATCATGCCCTTTTTGGTGAACGTCTTCTTTAGCTTCATCAAGTCTTGTATCTGCATCTTTTACCCATTGTTCAGACATTTTCAAATGTTCTTCTGCAGTTTCAAGTGCTTCTTTTTCACCTTCCAGCCCTTTTTGAACCTCTTTAAGATCGTCATTTGCAGCCCTAATATCTTCTATAGATGAACAAGGATTATCAATTACATTTTGTAATTTCTTAGTTGCATCATCAACTAATTTTTGCGCTTTTTCTACATTGTCTTTTTCAAGGGCAACCCAATCTTTTGCATCAACAAGCTCAGTCCCAGCTGTTTCAACATTTTTTTCAGCATCAGTTTGTTCTTTTTTAGAAGTATCAAGACTATTATTCTTATCAATTAAATCTTGTTTTGCCGTTTCTAGTTTTTCTTTTTGTGTAGTTTCGTTGTTTCTTAGCTCTTCAAGTTTAGCTTCTTTTTCAGCTAATTCTTTTTTTGCTAGCTCTACATTTTTTATTGAATCTTCAACTTTTTTATCAGCATCAATATGACCTTGCCGAGTTTCTGCAACTTTTTCATCAGCTTCAATATGATCTTGACGAGTTTCTGCAACTTTTTCATCAGCATCAACATGATCTTTAATAGCATCGTCTAGTTTATCATGCTTACTCAAATGGTCAGCCTTGGCATCATTATAAGCATTATGGGCTTCGCAATGTTCTGATTTTTTATCAGCATCCTGAGGGCGGTATCTGGATTTTTTTGATGATTGCACATCCTCATCAAAGCGGCCAACTGCGTCATTACCACAATGAGGAGAAGAATAACAAGAAGAAGAACCATTTACAAAAGCAGACATAGCAATACCCTTTCGAGATATTTACATAATTAACAACGCCGCCATCAACACATAGCAAATAGTGAACAAAATGTAAATATAGGAACGAATGCAAGCTGTTTTGTAGTTAATCGCCAACAAAAAACCACACGATATATATACCGTGTGATTTAATAAATTAAAATACTTAGTGCTTAGTGCTTATTTTTCTTAAGCACTAACTCTATTAATAATGGTGATGATGTCCATAAGTATTTTGATCATCAATATTTGCAACATTATCAGTAGCAGTATGAGCTTCTTTTGCTTCTTCTAGAGTTTTCTTAGCATCAGATAGAGCTTCGTTAGCTTTTTCTAGATTTGCCTGAGCTGCTTTATATGCATCTGTAGCTGGAATTCTTGATCTTGGACCAAATAAACCATAACGTCTACGACCCCTTCTTGGACCTTCGCCAGCAGCTTGAAGAGCGGCAAGAGTATCTTCTGCATCTTTAACTGCCTGCTCTGCAGATTCTACACCTTCTTCAGCAGCTTCAACTGTATCTTGGGTCTCATTTTGTGAATTGTTGATTGAACAATTATGCTCAGGTTTTGCCTCAGGTTTTGCAGTTTCACCACAACCGCTAGGTTCTGCAGCTTCACCACAACCATTAGTTTGAGCAGGCTCTGGCTTTGGAGTAGGCTTTATATCATGATTAGAGCTATGCCCTTCTTTTGCTTCCTTAAGGGTAGTTTCTGCTTTTTCTAGGTTAGTTTCAGCAGATTCAAGGCTTCTATGAGCCGCATCATGAGCTGGCCCTCTAAAAATACCTCTATCATGTAATTCTTGAAGAACTTTTTTTGCAGATTTAACATTCTCTTTGGCACTATCAACACCATCTTGAGCTGACTTTACTGCATCATTAGTTTCATCATGTGCCTTATCAACAGCTTGGTCAAACTTGCTGTGACCACAACTTGGTGGTGGTGGTGTGTGGCAACAACTTGTATTTCCTAAAACGCCTGACATGATATTCTCCCTATTTGTTGTACTTTTTAATTTCCGTCTAATTTCATTTATAAAGTTAGCAATAAGTAAACAGGGCGTATATCCGTATTGACTACGTAGAAAACTACGTAAAAATGGGCAAAATCACAAAAAACTACGTAAAATTCATTTTTTACGTAGTTTTTTGTGATTTTCACCCATCTATTTTCAGATAACTAGTCAGAACTAAAACCCTCATCAAGAGCTTTCTTTAGCTCCATAATTGAGATAAAATCTTCATTCGCTTCTTTTAATACCAGCTCTGCATCAACAACGCTCTTTTTTATTGCATCAACATTTTCTCTCTCAACATCAGAAGTTGAAAAAACCCAACTCTCATCTAATTTTTCGACAAGCAGTTCTGCCGCTGACAGATTAGTGTTTGCACTTCTTACATTCTCTCTAGCAACAGCTATCATTTCATTGGAGTCTGTTAGTAATTTACCAATAATTTCACTAACTTCTTGCTTACTAGTAGAGCTAGTAATGCTATTAATCGCCACATCATTTTTTCTAGCTCTTTCATTCACTATCAAACTAGATGTTTGATTTCTTTGTGATGTCTCCTGATTCATCTCAACATAAAGAGATGAAGGAGTTAAAATATTAAAGAGATTATCCCTCTTTATATTCCAACCAGCATCATAAATGTCTTTGGTATTATTAATATCATCTTTTGAGGCGGATAAAGTTTCAGATATTTCATGCTTGGTATCTTGTAAGGCATTGCTAAAATCTAGCCCAGCATCAAAAGATGACTTAATAAAATCGTCAGAATTTATAATTTGCATATCAGTCATAAAATCCCCTCCTTTAAATAGCCATCAAAACCCTAAAAAATAAGCCACATGATTAATTTCATATGGCTTAAATAATTCTTGCTGAATTAATAACGATACTTCAAAAATCCTAAAACCCAAAGATACCCATAACCTTATCAGCAACCTTAGTAATTCCGCCAACAGCCCCGTCGACCATACCAGATATAAAATTATCTTCACCTAAGAAAGATTTCAAGCCATCTGATATTGCCATGCCAATTCCAGCAGGTGGAAATAAATAAGAAATTCCAGCTTTAACCATTCCAGCAGCATCACCACTTAAAAAGCTCATAGCTCCACTAATAAGGCCACCTGATCCATCAGCACCGCCACCACCAAAAATTCCGCTAAACATAGACATAAGTCCGCCTGAGCTACCTTCAGCAGCTCCACCGCCGCCAAACAATCCACTCAAAAGAGACATAAATCCTTTGCCGCCATCAACTTCCCCAGCCAGACCAGTAACTAGCGAACTAACATCAGAAGAAGATACACCATTTTTCGCACTATCAACAAAATCAAGAAACGCTTCTCTGCTCTGTGGGTTTGAAGCAACACTTGAAATAACTGAACTAATCGGATCCATAATAATTCTCCCTAATGATTGATTTACCCTATTGATAAACACTAAGGACGATCAAATATATCCGTATTAAATACGTAGAAGAATAAATATTGGGGTTTTTGTTATTAATCTTGTGCAGTTGCAGATGTGCTTCGTTTGCCAAAGCGCACAACGCTAACACTATTAATAGCAACTTTGCTATTATTTATCATGCCCTCAACAATCATCTCAACCAGTGCGACATATGATGGAGGGCCAGAAATGAACAGCGAATTTGAAGCACTTACTTCTTCAAGACTAAAACTATCAGTGTTTTTAACTAAAACAGCTAATTCTCTTTGCAAGTCTGTTACCGAGACATTCCCCATTACTATCATTCTAGAGGCACGCTCTTTTTCGTTAGAAAGGAAATACTCATCACCTCGACGATACCAATCCAGAGCATAACTGCTTGAGATTTCCCTTATAAACTCGACTTCATCATTAGAGAATTTTTGTGAGCGAACAAAACTATCCTTCACATTATCACTAACATTTATCACCATATCATGCTGTCGAGCAAATTCAGATAAAAGCTGCTTTAGTTTTTGTTTCACAACAATAATGGATTTTTTGTTTAAGTCATTTTGACTATTTGAATGAGTAACCTTGCCATCAAAGTCTAAAACATCTTGAGCATTTGCAACATTAACAAAGGCCAAAAAGAATATTAAACTAAAAGAATAAAAGGGAAATTTCATATAAATACTCTATTACTAACTCATTAAAACGCTTTTTAGATATTTAATCAAAATATATTACTTATTTACTACTTGCTAGTCATTTATCTCTTTATACCTAACGCAAAAGCTACCTGCATAAGATCGCTTAAAGTTCCAGCATCAGTTTTATGCCTAATATTCTTACGATGGGTTTCTACAGTCCTAACACTAAGCGTATAATAATTGGCAATTTCCTTATTGCTCAAGCCGTTTGAAATAAGACCAAGAACCTCTTTCTCTCGCTTAGTTAAACTATAATCACTTGCCTCAACTACAACCTCTCTAGCACTTTTAATTTCAACAATATCAATGTTAAAGCTCTCGCCAATACTAACAGCCCTTATAGCCTCACTATAGGTATCAATCCTAGCATTCTGCTCAATTAGCCCCATAACACCCAATGAAATATATTGTTGCGCTAAAGCAAAATTTTCAGTTTTATGATTGGCAATGATGATATTTATATTCTCATCATAAGAACTTATTGATGTTATAATTTCAATAATATCAAATTCTTTAGAGATAGAGCCAATTAAAACTACTCTAAAATTATCACCATCATTAGAAAATAGCTCCTGCGGCTCATTTTCCTCAAGTTTAATTACCCAATGCTGCTCTACAGCCTCAAGGCAGGCTTTCAAGCCAGCCCCCATTATAGGATTGCTTTCAATAATTAATATATTTAAGTGATCCACTATTTTTGATTTAACCCCATAAGCACCATTTCCCTGACAAGCGTGCAATATCATCTGAAATTTCTAAAAACTAATAACATCATCAATATAATGATTATTCTAGATATGAAACTAATTTTGGTTATTAAACTATTATTTACCATAATTAGAAAGCCAAAAAGAATAAGAATGGTTAAAGCAGATCAAAATAGCTAGTCAAAAATCTAGTTAAACCATGCCATGCTTTACTAAAGCATTAGCCACTGGGCCAAAATGCCTTTGCAAAATAGGGTTCTTTTTACCTACACTAGAATATATATCACTTACAATATCGCCAATTTCTTCAATTGGAAAACCTTCAGCCCTTGCAATAGATAAAACATCATAAGCATCCTCTCCACTTGCTTTCAAATAAACAACGGGCAACGGAGTTTCACCACTTTTAAAGCGCACCTCCACAACACAATCTCCACCAACCAATAAAAGCCCTGGAGTATGCTCAATATCCAGCTTGCCTTGTTGTGAATCTTCCATAGCCAATTGACGGCGTTTACTTTTAATTTCTGGTGAGCCATCTGTATCACGTCTTTCTCGCTTCTGCTCACTAACACTCATTCTTTGATCTCTTTTAAACAGAGCCACCTGCATCGGCAAATCAACCAATGCTGAAATAATAAGCAATATACACCCAGCAACAAAAAGCCATATAGAAATAGTAGTTATAGCCTCAAGAAGGCAACCTGCCCCACAAATTGGAGCAGAAATTAACTCACCAACCCATAACCACATAATAAAAATAGCTGTAGCAAACCATGCAACAATACGCAGCATAGAAACACCAAATTCTGCTGAATTTCTTACAGCAAATAATTTCTTCAAACCCTTAGAAAAACTAATTCTACTCATATCGGGTTTTATTGGATGCATAGAAAATGGAATACCTTTTTTATGCACAATATTTGCCAAAATAGCTACCAACACAAGCACCATCGCAAGCGGTGCTACTACGTTAATAATTCCATTCGAGATAAAAAATAATTGCTTTAATAATATAGCATTACTTGCCCCATCCATTGTAATTATTGCTAATGAAAATGAATCAATAAACAAGCCTACATAAGCCGATGCTGAATAATAAACTACGATAGCACCTATTAAAGTAATCATAGCCGTTACAAAGTCAGCACTAGCGGAAACCTGTCCCTTTTCGCGAGATTTTCGAAGTTTATGCTGGGTGGGTTCTTGGGTTTTTTCTTCTGAATCGCCACTCATTGAAGCAACGCCTTTAAAAAATCATTTATCATTGAATATTGTAGAAAATTTTCTTTTTGAACTGTTAGAAACACAAGTGAAAAAAATGGCAGCATTGCCACAGCAATTATTGCTTTTGTAGAAAAAGCCAAAAATGTTACATTAATTTTCTTACCCAATTTTGCAGCAATTAAAAAAGTCATATCAGACAAAAACATAACAGTGACAATTGGAGCTGCTAGAATAAAAGCTGCTTTTATTAAGCTAGAAATCATCGAAAAAAATACTCCAAGACCAGCTTTAATATCTGGCATAGGAGAATATATCGGCCAAGTTGCATAGCTTTGATATATTATGTCGGTAACAATCCAAAACCCGCCAACCGCTGCAAACAGCCCCAAAGAAGTCACCATAAACAGATCTGCAATTGCCGTCACTTGCCCGCCTGAGGGGTCAGTTGAGCCAGACGATGCCCCCCGATAAGTATCTATAATAGCACCTGCCCCTGAAGCAATGACTAATGGAATTGAAACAAGCCAGCCAATAATTGCACCTATAATAAGCTCTTTTATAACCAGCAAGACTATTGGCACTTCACTTTGTTCCAAAATATCTCTTACCTCAGGCCCAGCATTTGCAACTACAGGCATGGCAATAGAAATTGCAATCCCTATTCGCAAAACACCAGTATCAGCTTTGAACCAAATAAGAGCAATAAATGTCAACGTGAGACCATAGGGGCGCGCAACCGAAAGTGCTATCACCTCTGTCCACGGTATAATTGCATCTATAAATATCCCAAGTTCCAATTATTCCCCTATTCTCTTTCTATTTTTAAGAGCTAAACAAGTGTGTGGAAATTAGAGAAAATCCGTTCCGACACCGTATATAAAGGCGCAAGTAAAGAAGCCCCAAATGATACTAAAATAAACGCAATTACGAACATTTTTATAGTTTGAGGCAATGTCTGTTCTTGAATTTGAGTAACTGCCTGAAATAGGCCAATCAAAAAAGCAACTAAGGTTGCAATCAGTAATGGCGGCACAGAAACAATGGCGGTTGCATACAACACGTCATAAAGATAAGTCATCATTGTTGTTTCAAACATTATTCAAACCTGTATGTTTATGCATAAGTTAAAATC
>JAMONZ010000069.1 GCA_027066315.1 Hyphomicrobiales bacterium | reverse complement strand
CCTTCTTTGGCAAGTTACCTTTGCTGATGGTTATAATCACGAACTTGAAGATAATATGGTTTGGCGCATTGCCGAGTTAATTGGTGTATCAAATCGTGAGCGAACAATATTACGCAAAGAAATAAAATCAAAAATTAAGCAATAATATTTTTGCTTCATTGAAAATAAACAAATCCTAGCCTAAATAGAGATATAGTAAATTTTGGAGAATTAATATGGGTATTGTTTTTGCTGCTATGCAAATCATTTTAATGATTTTATCACTATATAAAATAGTGTTAATTGCGATGATTATTATGAGCTGGCTCTTCACTTTCAATATTATCAATGCTCATAATCAAATTGTTGATACCATTTGGCGCATTATTAATTCTCTAACTGAGCCATTATTGAAACCTATTCGCAAATTTTTGCCTAATATGGGTGGCTTAGACCTATCACCAATTATACTATTTTTAGCCATTTATTTTGTTGAATATATCATCAGTTATTACAGTGCTGCTTTATTTAGATAGTTTAAAATAATGCTGTTATTTGCTCAATGATATATATTCATTGAGCAAAACGGCCAGCGCATAATACTAAAAGCCATAAATTCCCCTACTTTTTAGCAATAATTGCCAAAAACAATTGCCTCTTGCTCAACAATTTGCCATACCCTGTAACACAACCTTGGGGGAGGGAGTTGGTAAAAATAGTTATATTTACACTAAATTTTCCAGCAAAGTCTTTTTAGGACAAAAAACAAATTAATTAGGGGTTATACTTATGAGTGAAGCACTATGGCTAATTATAGCATGTGGGGTATTGTCTGTAGTATATGGCGTTATCACAACACGCACACTGCTAGCGGCAGACAGTGGCAATGAAAAAATGCAGGAAATTTCTGCGGCAATTAGAGAGGGCGCACAAGCCTATCTTAAACGTCAATATATAACTATCAGTTTTGTTGGTATTCTTATCTTTGGTATAGCTTGGTGGTTATTGGGTGTTTACTCAGCCGTTGGTTTTGCCATTGGTGCATTTTTGTCAGGTCTAGCTGGCTTCATCGGCATGAATGTTTCTGTACGTGCTAACGTGCGTGTAACACAGGCGGCAATTTCTTCACTCTCTCGTGGTCTTGACCTTGCATTTAAATCTGGCGCAATAACAGGCATGCTTGTTGCAGGTCTTGGTTTACTTGGTCTAGCTGGTTATTTCTTTTATATGACAGCAGTTGCAGGCTTTGCTCCAACTTCACGTTCAGTAATTGATGCACTTGTTGCTCTATCATTTGGTGCTTCACTTATTTCAATATTTGCCCGTCTTGGCGGCGGCATCTTTACTAAAGGTGCAGACGTTGGCGGTGATATGGTTGGTAAACTTGAAGCAGGAATTCCCGAAGATGACCCACGTAACCCAGCAACAATTGCAGATAATGTTGGTGATAATGTTGGTGATTGTGCTGGCATGGCGGCTGATTTATTTGAAACTTATGTTGTAACAGCAGTTGCAACAATGGTTCTTGCTTCAATCATTTTACCTGAAGAGTTTAGACTAGCAGGCATGATATTGCCGCTCGCTATTGGTGCGGTTTGTATAATAACTTCCATAGCAGGCTCATATTTTGTTAAACTTGGAAAAGGCTCAATCATGGGTGCGCTTTATAAAGGCATCATAGCAACTGGTGTGCTTTCACTATTTGCACTTTATCCAACTATTTCTTATGTATTTGGTGGCATGGATAAAGACCTTGGCGGCTTCACTCCGTTAGATCTATTTTATACAGGTGTTATTGGTTTAATTATTACTGGTCTAATCATTGTAATTACCGAATATTATACCGCAACAGGCAAACGCCCAGTAACTTCAATTGCCGAAGCCTCTTTAACAGGTCACGGCACTAACGTTATTCAAGGGCTTGCAGTATCACTAGAATCAACTGCTCTTCCAGCCATTGTTATTGTTGTTGGTATTATTTCAACCTTCCAAATTGCTGGTATTTTTGGCATTGCAGTTTCTGTAGCAACAATGCTTGCACTTGCTGGCATGGTTGTAGCACTTGATGCTTTTGGTCCTGTTACAGATAACGCAGGCGGCATTGCTGAAATGGCAGGATTGCCAGAAGACGTGCGCAAAAACACCGATGCGCTTGATGCGGTTGGTAACACAACAAAAGCTGTGACAAAGGGATATGCTATTGGTTCAGCTGCACTTGGTGCAATTGTGTTATTCTCAGCTTATACGCAAGATATTATTCACTTTGCAAAAGTTGCAGTTGAGGGTGATTTCTTCTTTGGAATGGGAGATATTTCTTTCTCATTAACTGACCCTTATGTGGTTGTTGGTTTGTTGATTGGTGGTTTGTTACCTTTCTTATTTGGTGGCATGTCTATGACAGCCGTTGGCCGTGCCGCTCAATCGGTTGTGGTTGAGGTTCGCCGTCAATTCAAAGAAAGACCAGGCATTATGAAAGGCACAGAAAAACCAGATTATGGACGTGCCGTTGATATGCTTACAAAGGCAGCAATTAAAGAGATGATTATCCCCTCAATGCTTCCTGTGCTTTCGCCAATTGTTGTGTTTACCCTTATCTATTGGGTAGCTGATAAAGCAGCGGCTTTCTCTGCACTTGGCGCAATGTTAATGGGTGTTATTATCACTGGCCTATTTGTTGCTATCTCTATGACTGCTGGTGGCGGCGCATGGGATAATGCTAAAAAGACCTTTGAAGATGGCTATACCGATAAAAGCGGTGAGTTCCACGGTAAAGGTTCAAACGCTCATGGCGCATCTATAACAGGCGATACTGTTGGTGATCCATATAAAGACACCGCAGGCCCTGCCGTAAACCCAATGATAAAAATCACAAATATCGTGGCTTTATTATTATTGGCGGTGCTTGCACGCTAAGAAATTCTAGCTACAAAAACAAAAGCCGCTTCATAAAAATGAAGCGGCTTTTTCTTTGTTTTATAATCTTTCAAGCTAACCCTTCTTAGCCATTTCAATAGAATCTAAAACCACTTTTCTTGCCTCGCTCAAATTACCAATATGATGTATTTTCACCCATTTATTTGGCTCTAAATCTTTATAGTGAGCGAAAAAATGTTTCACTTTTTCTAAAAGAATACTGCTCATATCGGTAATATCTTTTATTTTATCATAATTCGCAGTTAAATTATGGTGCGGCACACAAATGAGCTTTTCATCTATTCCGCCATCATCTTCCATAAATAAAACTCCAACAGGGCGAGAGCGCACAACAGCACCAGGCACAATCGGACGTGAATTCATAATAATAGCATCAAGCGGATCACCATCACCGCACAGTGTATGCGGAACAAAGCCATAATTCCCTGGATAACGCATTGGAGTATATAAAAAGCGATCAACCATTAACGCTCCACTGTCTTTATCAAGCTCATATTTAATCGGCTCACCACCAATTGGCACTTCAATAATTACATTTAAATCATCAGGTGGATTTTTGCCGATAGAAATTGCATCAATATTCATAAACTTTAGGCTTTCATTTTCAATAAAAAAGTTTCAACATTCCTCATGCACTTAAAAACAACATAAATGCAAGCCACAAGTTTTAAATAGAGTTAAAGATAGATTGGAAAACAAAATGCCTTTTGCAAAAAAACCGCTCTTCATTACATTACTATCTAGTCTTTCATTAATATTTTCCTTTTCATCAATTAGTGCCAACGCCCAAGAATATATCTCACAATATACAAAGATAGATCTTGAGGAATGCACCATTCTAAATGCTGATGATTTTGGAGTTCAGTTTGCCTGTCCGGGATATAAAGGCTATCCGCTTTATGTAGCTGAGGGCGATTTAAGGTTTTTTGTATCCTATGGATTTGGCGCACTAGATGAAAAAGCCGCAAGTCAAACACTGCCAAATTTTAACACCATCAATGAAACACTTGAGTGGCGGCTTAGTAAGCAAAACGGTGAGTTTAAACCAATTGCCACCATTTTAAGGTGGTTCCCCGATATTTCAGATCAAAGTGGTGGCGAATTCAAGCAAGGCTCAATCCTTGTGGTAACAAAAATTCAAAAAAACAACACCTGCCATGTCGCCTATATCGATGCACAATTGGTCGATGGGGCAAATGAAATAGCGCAAAATATTGCTGATAATGCCGTGAAGGACTTTAATTGTGAAACTGATGAAATACTAATGATTCCAAGCTAGAGTTTGATATATGAGTTTTGAAATAAAAATAGTAAGAAATAAAAAACTCCTCTATGTCATGGCCGTTGATAATGAATATAAAAAACACCTTGAAAAACGCTTCAAACCGCTGTTCACAGGTGTTGGCCCAGTTGAGGCCGCAATTAGCCTTAGCAAAACCCTTGCTCAATTATCTTCAATAAACTCACTTCCAGATATAATAATTTCTCTAGGTTCGGCAGGTTCAGCCACCTTAGAACAAACTGAAATATATCAAGCCTGTTCAATTTCATATCGTGATATGGACGCTTCTCCGCTTGGTTTTGAAAAAGGTAAAACACCCTTTTTAGATCAACCAGCTATAATAAAAATGCCCCTCACTTTGCCGCATATTCCCATCGCCTCCCTAAGCACAGGTGCAAATATTATCTCGGGCAATGCCTATAAAAATATCAATGCCGATATGGTTGATATGGAGAGTTATGCACTTTTACGCACCTGCCAAACATATAACATTCCAATGATTGCTTTGCGTGGCATTTCTGACGGTAAACATGAGCTAAACCATATTGATGATTGGCAGCAATATTTGCATATAATTGATGAAAAATTAGCCTATATAATTGATAGGCTAGAAATTGACATAGATTTACTCCATATAGATACATAATGAAATTCTTTTGGTTTAATGAAAATGACAAAAACTATTCCCTATTTAAAAATGAACGGTCTTGGTAATGACTTTGTGGTGATTGATAATCGCCAATTAAATTATCAATTTTCAAGCGAGCAAATCAGAGCAATATCCAATCGAGAAACAGGCATTGGTTGCGATCAATTTATAATAATGGACACCCCCCCATCTGGTGCAGATATTTTAATGCGTATCTATAACTATGATGGTGGTGAGGTTGAGGCATGCGGTAATGCTACAAGATGTATTGCCGCCGTTATTTCTAAAGAATTAGGAAAAAACAATATTATTGTTGCAACTTCAGTTGGGTTTTTACCATCAATTGTTAATGGCGATTTAGTAAGCGTTGATATGGGAAAACCACTTTTTGCATGGGATCAAATTCCACTAAGTGAAGAATTTAGCGATACCACAAAAATTGAACTTCAAATAGGGCCAATTGATGATCCAATATTACACACCCCAGCTGTTGTAAATGTTGGCAATCCACATGCAATATTTTTTGTGAAAGAAGACCCAGATGTTTATGAATTAGAGCTTTTTGGACCAATGCTAGAAAATCACCCTATTTTTCCTGAGCGAGCAAATATCTCTATCGCACAAGTCACCGCCCAAAATGAAATAAAATTGCGTGTTTGGGAGCGAGGGGTTGGCTTAACAAAAGCCTGCGGAACTGCCGCTTGTGCAACTGCAATTTGTGCAGTGCGGCTAAATTTAACAAACCAAGAAGTAGCAATTGATTTGCCAGGTGGGCGTTTGAATTTACATTGGCGCAAAAGTGATAATCATATCATCATGAGCGGTGCATATTCACTTGATGGCTCGGGTATAATCCCTCAAAAATTACTTACTCTGAGTGCCTAAATGAATGAAAATCCCAAAACTCTTACATTTGGCTGCCGTTTAAACATTTACGAGAGCCAACTTATGCAAGAAAAAGCAAGTATTGCTGGCCTAAAAGACGTATTAATTGTCAATTCTTGCGCCGTGACAAACGAAGCAGTGCGCCAAACAAGACAAGGCATAAGAAAAGCTAAAAGAGAAAACCCTAATCAAAAAATTATCGTCACAGGGTGTGCCGCTCAAACCCAAGCAAGTGATTTTGCTAAAATGGACGAAGTAGATTTAGTAATTGGCAATGCAGAAAAACTAGAAGATAAAACCTATTCTGACCTCACCTTTGGTATAGGGCTGAATGACAAAATTCAAGTCAACGATATTATGTCAATAAAGGAAACCGCCTCACATTTGGTTGAAGGCATGGACGGCCACTCTCGTGCATTTGTGCAGGTGCAGAACGGTTGCGATCATCGTTGCACATTTTGCATAATTCCATTTGCCCGAGGCCCATCTCGCTCAATGCCAATGGGTCTGGTTGTTGAGCAGATAAAAAAGCTGATAAACAACGGCTTTAAAGAAATAGTTTTAACTGGAGTTGATATTACCTCTTATGGACATGATTTACCAAAAAATCCTAGCCTTGGAAAGTTAGTGCAATCCATATTAAATCACGCCCCAGACCTGCCCCGTCTTCGTATTTCTTCAATTGATTCGATAGAAGCAGATGATGCTCTTTTTGATGTTATAAAATCTGATGATCGCCTTATGCCTCATTTTCATATCTCACTTCAATCTGGTGATGATATGATTTTAAAGCGCATGAAGCGTCGCCATTTACGTCAAGACACATTAGATTTTGTTCAAAAAGTAAAATCATTAAGAGCTGATGTTGTTTTTGGGGCAGATATAATTGCAGGTTTTCCAACTGAAACAGAAGAAATGTTTGAAAACTCTCTAGCAATAATAAAAGAGGCAAACCTTACTTATTTGCATGTTTTTCCCTATTCGGCGAGAGAGGGAACACCAGCGGCAAAAATTCCAAATCAGATAATAAAAACTATAAAAAAACAACGTGCTGCAAAATTACGCTCATTGGGCGAACAACAATACCAGAATTTTCTTAAGTCAAGAATTGACAAAGAAGAAAATATACTCATTGAGCGTCAATTATCAGAAAAATCTTACCTTGGCCGAAGTGAACAATTTGCACCAGTTGAGATTTTATCAGAGACTGATATATCTGATAAAATTATCAAGGCAAAAATTGTCAAAACTAATGACAAACATCTGGTTGGCAAAATGATGGAGAGTTCAATATGAGCGAGAAAAAACAAGGCTTTTTTTCTAAAATTTTCAAAAAGGAAAAACCCACCCCAATCGAGAATGCTCCTGTTGAGGAAATTCAAAAAATAGAGTTGCAAGAAAAGCAGGCAAAAAAGACCAAAACAAAAAAACCAAAGCAAAAAGCCAAATCTAAGGTCAAAGCAAAGCCTGTAAAAAAACCTATTGATAAAGCAGAGCATCAAGATGTTGGACCGCCAGAAACAACCCCAGAATGGGTAGAAGAGCATACCCCTGCACCAACTCCTGCACCTAGCCCTAAGAAACCAAAAAAGAAAAGCTGGTTTAATAGACTTTCTTCTGGCCTAAAGCGTTCCTCCGATAATTTAAGCAATAATATCACTTCGGTTTTCACCAAGAAAAAACTCGATCAAGCAACACTTGATGATCTTGAAGATATTCTTATTCAAGCAGATCTTGGTATAGACACCGCCCTCACTATAACCAAAGCCTTGGCAAAAGATCGCTTTGATAAAGAAATATCAGCTAAAGATGTGCAAATAATATTGGCGCAAGAGGTAGAAAAAGCTCTTACTCCTGTTGCAAAACCTTTGCTCATTGAGCAAACAAATAGCCCATTTGTCATTTTGATGATTGGAGTAAACGGCTCAGGTAAAACTACTACAATTGGCAAACTGGCACAAAAATTTTCTGACGAGGGCAAAAAAGTTATGCTTGGAGCAGGAGATACTTTTCGTGCTGCTGCAATTGAGCAATTGCAAGTTTGGGGTGAGCGCACCAATTCATTAGTGATAAAAAAACCAACAGGGTCAGACGCTTCAGGTTTAGCATTTGATGCCTATAAACAAGCAATAGATGAAAAAGCCGATGTTTTAATAATTGATACCGCAGGTCGTTTACAAAACCGTAGCGAGCTTATGGACGAGTTAGAAAAAATAATTCGAGTAATTAAGAAAATTAATCAAAATGCCCCGCATGCAATTTTACTCACCCTTGATGCAACAACTGGGCAAAACGCCCTTAACCAAGTTGAAATATTCTCTAAAAAAGCTGGAGTAACGGGCTTGGTTATGACCAAATTAGACGGCACTGCAAGGGGTGGTATTTTGGTAGCAATTGCTAAGAAATATGCCCTGCCCATTCATTATATTGGCGTTGGCGAAGGGGTTGAAGACCTTGAGCCATTTGAGGCAAAAGATTTTGCACTATTAATTGCAGGCCAAACAGAATAAAGCCATAATAAATAAAATTTCAATTGGAAATATTACATGAGCAATAAACCAACAGGCCTCAAAACCCAAAATAAAGATGTAAAATCTCAATTATTAAAACTAAGCCTTGAGCTTGGTCCATTAGTTTTGTTTTTCATAATAAATGCAAGAATTGATATTTTTGCAGCAACTGCCGTTTTTATGGTCGCTATGATAATTTCACTCATTACAACATGGATAATCTTCAAAAAAATCGCCGTAATGCCATTAGTAACTGGCATAGTAGTTTTAATATTTGGCGGGCTTACCCTCTACTTACAAGATGACACTTTCATCAAGATAAAACCAACAATTGTCAACGTACTTTTTGGCTCAATCTTACTTGGCGGGTTGCCCTTTGGACATTCATTATTAAAACATGTTTTTGGCGATGTTTATTCACTTGAAGAAGGCGGCTGGAGCAAATTATCATTTCGCTGGGGGGTGTTTTTCTTTGTGCTAGCAATCATAAACGAAATCGTATGGCGCAATTTTTCTACCGATTTTTGGGTCATGTTCAAAGTATGGGGCATCATGCCAATAACTATTATTTTCTCTATGTTCCAGATGCCATTGTTAAGCCAGCATGCATTAGAGGAAAGCGAAAGCGATTAATTACTCAGTTAGTTTTTTTGCTTTTTCAATCGCTGGCAGAAGCGAGTTATCAAAACTATCACGATTAAATGGTCCAACATGTTTATAGGTAATAATTCCGTTGGCATTTATTACAAAGGTTTCAGGAATACCATAAATACCCCATTCAATTGAAACCCTGCCAGCGTCCGCCCCAACATAGTCATAGGGGTTGCCAAGCTCCTCCAAAAAAGACTTGGCATTTTTTGGTGCATCTTTTTGGTTGATCCCAAAAATCTTTATATCATCTCGTTGAGCCAATTCCATTAGATATGGATGCTCTTGACGACAAGGTCCACACCATGAAGCAAATACATTTACTACACTAACCTGCCCTTTTAAATCTTTTGTTGCAAAACCTTTAAGTTTCTCACCATCAATCACCAAGCCTTCAACATCAGGTAAAATAAAGTTTGGAGCTGGCTTGTTTATTAAAGCTGAGGGGATAAAATTAGTATCACGCTCAATATTGGTTGCAAATAAAACCATAAGCATAACTAATAAAATCAATGGGGTTGCAAATAATAAAAATCGCTTCATTTTATTTCACTTTATTTATCTGAACGTCGACGAATGCCTTTTGCATCTAAATCAGCAAGGCGGTTTTTTTGCTTTTTGGCATTTAGCATTGTGCTAAGGATTAAACCAAAAACAACAATTAACACCCCAATATAAGCCGCTATAATAAAATTTGCATGTGGGCCAAGATCTATTGCTGAATTGAAATCCATCATTACCCCCTTTTCTCATTTTGGTTAAGGCTTTTGCGCTCTAATGCATCGGCTTTGCGTCTTAGTATTTCTGTTCGCATTCCAACAATATGTAAAGTGATAAACAAAAAAGTGAAGGCAAACATCATTACAAATAGTGGAATATAAATTGAAGGGGGCATTGCAATTCCAGAAGGAGAAATACTGCTTGATTGATGTAGAGTATTCCACCAGTCAACTGAGAATTTTATTATTGGAATATTTACTGCCCCAACCAAAGTAAGCACAGCAATTAATTTCGCTGCACGCAATTGATCGTCAAATGATTTCCAAAGCGCAATAAGCCCAAGATACATAAACAGCAAAATAAGCGTTGCAGTCATGCGCCCGTCCCATTCCCAAAAAGTACCCCAAGTTGGCCGACCCCAAAGTGAGCCAGTAAATAGTGCAATGGCCGTAAACGCCGCTCCAAGCGGTGCTGCAACCTTCATCGAAACATCGGCAATTGGATGTCGCCAAACTAATGTGCCAATAGCTGAAACCGCCATCGCCATATAGGTAAATTGACTAAGCCAAGCATTGGGTACATGCACATACATGATGCGAACCGTATCACCCATTTGATAGTCTTCTGGTGAATTAAAAAACGCAAACCATAAACCAATAGTGAATAATAAAATCGTTATAATTGTTAGTGGTAGAACTAAATATTTTGACCATTTTAAAAACTGCCCAGGGTGGGCTAATTTATCAAACCAATTCATTTTTTTAAGGGTTTGCTCAGTTGCAGAAGATGATTTTTTCATTTCACAAACAATCTATTTTAAAAACTTATTCATATCTTATTCTTGGCTTACTCTTGGTCAAGCCTTAGTGCAAGTGCAATTGCAAATGGAGCAAAAACCATTGCTAAAAGTGATATAGCTATAAGAAATAACATAGCCGCACTTTCAACTCCAATCCCCGCATTTGCTTTTATGGATGAAATTCCAAATATTAAAATCGGAATTGAAATTGGCAAAATTAGCACAGGCGCAATCAACCCCCCCCGCTTTAACGAAACCGTAATTGCCGCACCAATTCCACCAAAGGCAATGAGCGCAGGTGTGCCAGCAAGTAGAGATAAAATTGTTCTAATTAATATTTCAAAATCCATAAATAACATCATTGCTAAAATAGGGGTGGCAATAATCAGCGGTAAAATCGTAATAACCCAAAGAGCAATTAACTTAGCAAAAGCAATGGCACTAAGCGAGATATTTGCATGGCGCATCGCCAAAAGAGATCCATCTTCAAAATCAGCACGAAAAAACCTATCAATTGCCAAAAGCGATGATAAAAAAGCTGCCATCCAAATAATTCCTGGAGCAATGGAAGCCAAAAGCATTTTATTTGGGCCAATTGCAAAGGGTATTATGACCCCAATCATTATAAAAAAAAGCACCAAGGTAAGCACATCACCAAATG
This sequence comes from Hyphomicrobiales bacterium, assembly GCA_027066315.1. Taxonomy (GTDB): domain Bacteria; phylum Pseudomonadota; class Alphaproteobacteria; order Rhizobiales; family Devosiaceae; genus S141-66. Next base: position 20,111 of record JAMONZ010000069.1, on the reverse strand, counting down.
AGCGAGAGGCGAGTTTTATATCTCGGATAAGAATTGCATTAAATGGCTTCATACTCATTTATCTTGACCTAAAATTATTGTCTTAATGCGTTTGTTTTTTTTCATTGGCAAGTCAAGGTGCGTAGCAGCAATTACCAAACCACCATCATCAAGATGATTATCAATTAAAGAGGCAACCCATTTATCGCCCTCACTATCAAGTGCAGAGGTTGGCTCATCTAATAACCAAATTGGTTTTTTTGAAACCAAAAGCCTTGCTAAACTAAGACGTTTTTTTTGACCCTGCGATAACATTAGAGCCTCAAAATCTGCCCCATGCCCAAGACCTGCTTTTTCAAGTGCCATAAAAACATCATCTTTTGAGCCGCCGTTCATATCCGCCCAAAACTTAAGATTTTCAGTAAGGCTCAAATTTTCTTTTATTGCATACTGATGAGAAATAAAATGCATATCCTCATATGCGGTTTTTTCATCATCATCTTGTTTGGTTTTTTCCCAACCTATCAAGCCAGCCTCAATGTGCAAATACCCAGCCAATGCCATTAACAAAGAGGTTTTGCCAATTCCATTTGCCCCTCTCAAAATCAAGGCCTCTCCCGATTTTACGCTTAAACAAATATTGGATAAAATATCCCGTCTGCTTCTGATAAGTTGCAGATTTTTTACTTTAAGACTATAGGAGGGTAATATTTTGCTCATAATTTCTTTTAGTGATTTAAACTTTCAATACAAGACTTATGAAGCAAGTCTTTAAAGCCTGCAATGATTAGATTATAAGGCAATTAAAAGATTCGTTTTTTTATAAAAATAAACAATAACAAAAAGGCAGCCAAATATGTCAAATCAATCCTTAGATAGTTTTAAATGTCGCACTAAACTTGATGTAAACGGTAAATCCTATACCTATTTTTCTCTACCATTAGCTGAAAAAAATGGTCTTAAAGGAATTTCAAAATTACCCTATTCAATGAAAGTTGTGCTAGAAAATCTACTGCGCTTTGAAGATGGAATAACAGTTAAGAAAGCTGACATTGAAGCCTTTAGTAGCTGGCTAGAAACCCGCTCATCTAAGCAAGAGATTTCATATCGTCCAGCTCGAGTATTAATGCAAGATTTTACTGGCGTTCCTGCGGTTGTTGACTTGGCTGCAATGCGTGATGCAACAGCAAAACTTGGCGCAGACCCACAAAAAATTAACCCACTTGTGCCAGTTGATTTGGTAATTGATCACTCTGTAATGGTTGATAATTTTGGCAACAAACAAGCATTTGCAAAAAATGTTGAACTTGAATATGAGCGAAATGGCGAAAGATATGAGTTTTTACGCTGGGGTGGCTCAGCCTTTGATAATTTTAGAGTTGTACCTCCAGGAACAGGCATTTGCCATCAGGTAAACCTTGAATATCTATCACAAACCGTTTGGACAAAAGAAGAAAATGGCGAAACAATAGCCTATCCTGATACATTGGTTGGCACAGATAGCCACACAACAATGGTAAATGGTTTAGCCGTACTTGGCTGGGGTGTTGGCGGGATTGAGGCAGAAGCTGCAATGCTTGGCCAGCCAATAACTATGTTAATTCCACAGGTGGTTGGCTTTAAACTAACAGGAAAAACCGTTGAAGGCATAACCGCTACCGATTTAGTTTTAACTATTGTTGAAATGTTGCGAGAAAAAGGTGTTGTTGGTAAATTTGTTGAATTTTTTGGCTCAGGGCTTGATAATCTAACTCTTGAAGATGTTGCAACAATTGCCAATATGGCTCCTGAATATGGCGCAACTTGTGGCTTTTTCCCCGTAGACGAAGACACGCTTGGCTATTTAAACACCACAGGCCGTGATGAAAAACGCATTGCTTTGGTAGAGGCATATTCAAAAGCGCAAGGCATGTATCGCTCTAACGATAGTGCTGACCCTGTTTTTAGCGATATTGTTGAATTAGACCTATCAAGCGTTGTGCCTTCAATTTCAGGGCCAAAACGTCCTCAAGATAGGGTTGAACTTTCAAATGCAGCTCAAAAATTTAGCCAAGTCTTATCTAGTGAATTTAACAAAACTGACAATCCACAAGCAAAAGTTGATGGAAAAGACTACACGCTAGAGCATGGCGATATAACTATTGCCGCCATTACTTCTTGCACCAATACTTCAAACCCATCGGTATTAATTGCCGCTGGCCTATTAGCCAAAAAAGCAAAAGAAAAAGGCTTAAGCGTTAAGCCATGGGTTAAAACTTCACTAGCCCCCGGATCACAAGTTGTAACCGATTATCTAAATGCTGCAGGATTACAAGACGATTTAGACGCAATGGGCTTTGATCTAGTTGGCTATGGTTGCACAACTTGCATTGGTAATTCTGGGCCGTTGCCAATTGAAATTTCAAAAGCAATTAAAGATGAGGATTTAGTAGCTTGCGCTGTTCTTTCTGGAAACAGAAATTTTGAGGGGAGAATTTCTCCAGATATTAAGGCAAACTATCTTGCCTCACCTCCACTAGTAATTGCCTATGCAATTGCTGGCTCAATGAATATTGATTTAACCAATGATTCGCTTGGTGATGATAAAGATGGAAAACCCGTTTATTTAAAGGATATTTGGCCAAGCAATGCAGAAATTGCCAACTTAGTTCGCACCAATATTACACGTGAGATGTTCAAATCTCGCTATAGTGACGTTTTTAAAGGCGATAAACATTGGCAGGCAATTGAGGTTTCAGGCGGTCTTACCTATAATTGGAATTCAACTTCAACCTATATTCAAAACCCACCGTATTTTGAGGGAATGGGCTTAGAGCCAACTCCAATTGAGGATATTAAAAAAGCACGCATTCTTGGTTTATTTGGAGATTCAATAACAACCGATCATATTTCCCCAGCTGGCTCGTTTAAAAAAGATACCCCCGCAGGCGCATATCTAAGTGAGCGTCAGGTTTTGCCAAAAGATTATAATTCTTATGGCTCACGCCGTGGCAATCATGAAGTGATGATGCGTGGCACATTTGCCAATATCCGCATTAAAAACCAAATGGTAAAAGGGGTTGAGGGCGGTTTCACTAAAGGGCCAAACGGCACTGAAATGACAATTTTTGACGCTGCAAATGTCTATATGCAAAGTAAAACCCCACTTGTAGTTTTTGCTGGCAAAGAATATGGCACAGGCTCATCAAGAGATTGGGCGGCTAAGGGGACAAATCTTTTAGGCGTTCGAGCAGTTATTACAAAAAGCTATGAGCGCATTCATCGCTCAAACCTAATTGGCATGGGGGTTCTTCCATTGCAATTTATTGGTGATGATAGCTGGGAAAAACTAGACCTTAAAGGCGACGAAATAATTGATATTGAAAATGTAGCAAACCTTTCTCCAAGCGATGAAGTTATACTAAAAATCACCTCAAGCAATGGCGACACCAAACAGGTTAAAACCCTTTGCAGGATTGATACAGAAACCGAGATGGATTATTTTAGAAATGGTGGGATTTTACAATATGTTTTAAGAAATTTAGTTTCTTAAGGCATAAAAATTCTTCGCTCACTCAAGAGTTACTAGAAAAAACAAAAGCTAGCGGGTATAAATATAATATGATTGTAAACCGCTCTTTTGTTTTTTTCCTAAAAATGGTGCTTGCGATATTTTTTAGCGCAAGTGCCAGCATTAGTTATGCTGAGCATTTCCGCCTTAATGCCCATGCCGTAGTTGAGCTTTTCACCTCTCAAGGCTGTGCTGCTTGCCCACTTGCCGATAAGGTTTTAGCAAATATTGCTAAAGATAAAAATATCATCACCTTAGCCTATCATGTCGATTATTGGGACTATAACGGCTGGCGTGATAGTTTTGGCAACAAAGCAAATTCAAAACTGCAAGCCTCCTATTCTAAAGCCCAAAACACCCCAAATGTTTACACTCCACAAATGATAATAAATGGAGAAATAGATGTTATCGGCTCTCACGGTGAAAAAGTAAGAGCGGCAATTGTGAATAGCAATTTCTTCGTCCCAATTGATATAAAAGCAAATGATAATTATCTCACAATTACAATTGATGGGAATGAAAAATATAATGAAGCAACAGTGTGGTTAGTAACATTTATATCAAACAAGGAGGTGAAAGTTAGCCGTGGCGAGAATGCTGGAAAACGCCTTCAATATACAAATATTGTGACCCAAAGACGTGCGCTTGGCATGTGGCAACCAAAAACTGGAGCTATGATAAAACTCCCAATTGATGAAATATTAGTTGATGATAATGATGGTCTAGCAATATTAGTGCAATATCATAAAAATGGCTTGCCATCAAAAATTATTGCCAGTGCTATCTACACCCATTAACTCTTTATGAAATCTACTCATACTCAAAAACAAAACCCCCGTGCGGGCAAAGCACGAGGGTTTCTAAAATATTGCCCTGCCCTATTTATAGGAGTTCTATGTAACGTTCGATAGTTTGGGGGGCTTAATCGAAACATTATAAACCAAGACAATAAACACATACTGGACAATTATTTTGTTCAAATTTTGAACAAATTATGGCACAAAAAAGATTTTAGAGCTTTCTTTGCATATGAATAATATCATGCCATTTTTCAAATTTATAACCAAGCTCAGGAAATTCCCCCAAAACCTTAAAGCCAAATTTTTTATGCAAGGCAATTGAGGGTTTTGTGTCTTTTGTAATTATTGCAATCATTTGGTTAAAACCATAATCTTTTGCCTGTTTAAGTAATTTTGCAAGCAACAGACTGCCAATTCCCCTACCTGCAAAATTTTTATCAATATAAATCGCATTCTCACACGTGAAACGATATGCAGCACGGGGACGAAAAGTAGAAGCATAAGCAAAACCAACTACCTGCTCATCAATTAAAGCAATTATTACTGGGTGATTTTTTTCTAATTTTGCTTCAAATTTTTTTATCAGCATTTCCTTGCTTGGTACTTTAATTTCAAAAGTCACAGCTGAATTTTTTACATAATGGACGTAAATTTCTTTAATTCGTTCAATATCAGATATTTCGAATTTACGTAAAACTATCTTATTTGACATTTCGCTCCCCAATAAAAAACCGCAATTAAATAATAATTGCGGTTTTAATTTTTAAATGGATAAATAAAATATCCTAATTACGGTTGCCAAATAAACGTAGCAACATCAAGAATAGATTGATGAAGTCTAGATATAGACGAAGCGCACCCATAATGGCTTTTTTACCCATTATTTCACTGCTATCACTTTCTAAATATTCTTCCTTGATTTTTTGTGTGTCATAAGCGGTAAGGCCAACAAAAACCAGAACACCAATTACCGAGATACCAAAGGCAAGTGCGCTTGAGGCAAGAAAGATATTGACGATTGAAGCAATGATAATGCCAATTAAACCCATGAATAAAAACGATCCCATACCAGTTAAATCACGTTTCGTGGTATAGCCATAAAGGCTCATCGCACCAAATGTTGCCGCAGTGATGAAAAATACTCTAGCAATTGACATTATTTCATAAGTAATAAAAATTGAGGAGAGTGAAAGCCCCATTACCGTTGCAAAAGCCCAAAAGGTCAATTGCGCAGTGGCCGCACTCATTTTATTTATTCCAAATGAAAGAACCATAACAAAGGCTAAAGGTGAAAGTGCTATTACCCACATTAAAGGACTTTGATAAATAAGTGCCCCAAGCTCGGTAAAACCAGCAATATTACCAGAGCTATCTACAATAGCTGTCATTTTAAAAAGAAAATACGCAACAACTCCTGTTATACCTAAACCAATACTCATATAATTATAGACTTTAAGCATATAAGAGCGCAGACCCTCATCAATCATTGCGCTTGATTGTGCGCGCGCTCCAACATTTTGTCGATCAAATTGTGCCATTCTTTTTCCTTAAAAATTATTTATTTAAAAATTAGCCTGCATTCTAAAAGAAAATCAGGATTTGTGCTAATATGGACTTTATAACTATTAATTTCAAGATAGTAGATTATCATTTATTATTGATAGCTATTAAGAAATAAAATCATTCATATATTGTTCATCACGATAATGTTTAATTACTAAATAAATAATTCTGCCCAATTGACGACAAATTTAAAACCCAAAACTAGATAAATAGATATTTATACTATAAATTTGATTATTTTTGCCCCTAGTTAACTTTTTACCAAGTAGAGTGCAAAAAAATAAAGTGCAAAAAGAATATAATAAAAGGAATAATTGGCGATGAAAATTAAAATGCTCAAAATTGCCAGAGCTTTAAGTCTATCAGCTTTAACAATTGCATCCATTGCAATAACACCAGTGGCTTTTGCTCAAGAGGCAACTTCTATCGGCACTTTCAATCATTGGACTGCTTGGAAAAATAAAGATGCAAATGGTATAATCTGTTATGTTTCGAGTCAGCCCCAAACAAGCATGCCAACAAATGTGAACCGTGATCCTATTCATTTTATGGTTATTCATCGTAAAGGCTTGGGAACAAAAAACGAGGTTCAAACCATTGTTGGATACCCGCTTGATAAAACCGCTTCACCAAGCGTATCTATTGATGGTAAAAGTTACACCATGCTTGGTGAGGGCGCAGCAGCATGGCTAGCCAGCTCTGGCGATGAAAATGCTTTTGTTGATGGCATGAAGCGTGGCTCTGAAATGGTAGTTAAAGGCAAATCACAACGTGGCACTAACACGACTGATACTTATTCACTTTCAGGCGTGACAGCGGCAATGGCTGAAATCGATAAAGCCTGTAAATAGAATTGATAAAAATGAATTTTAAAAATTTAAAAATTTCATTGATAATTGCTATTTTGTTTAGTTTAGCCACTGGCTCAGTACAAGCTCAGTCAGTGCGTCTTTTAGGTGACTATAAAGACTGGTCTGCCTATGCTACAAGCCAAGGGGCAAATAAATTATGCTTCACCTTATCAAAGCCCAAAGACATAAGCCCAAAACCAGATGACTATACCCAAGCCTATCTTTATATCACCCACCGACCAAATGATAATATTCGCAATGAAATAAATATTGTTGCTGGGTTTGAATTTGCAAAAAATAGCAATGCCACAATAAAAATTGGCGGGCAATTATATGAATTATTCATCTCTGGAGATAGTGCTTGGCTTGATGACATCTCAAAGACAGATGAATTAGTGGGGCAGATGCGCGCTGGCTCTACCCTTAGCATTAGCGGATTAACGGCATCTGGGGTGAAGGTTACTCAAGTTTACTCACTTTCTGGCGTAACAGCCGCTTCTCGCGCAATAAATAGAGAATGTATTTGATTTTTACCTAGCCTATAATCTATGTAAGATTTATGAGTGAAACAGAAATTAACAATACTGATAACCAACTTCAACTTATTCCCCTTGTTGGTCTTTCAAAACAAGAAATAATAAAAATATTATCTGATATTGGCCTTGAAGCCAAAACCGCTCGCATGCGTGCTAATCAATTGTGGAATTGGGTTTATGTTAATGGGGTTAGTGATTTTGACCTAATGAGCAATATCGCCAAAGACTTTAAACAGACCTTAAAGCAATATTTCTACATTAGTCGGCCTAAGGTTGTTTCTGAGCAAATATCAAATGATGGTACACGCAAATGGCTGTTTCGCTTTTTTGATGAAAACAGGCCAGAAATTGCCCCCGTTGATGTTGAAACGGTTTATATTCCAGAAAAAACCCGTGGCACTCTTTGTGTATCAAGCCAAGTTGGCTGCACTCTAACTTGCTCTTTTTGCCACACAGGTACACAAAAACTAGTCCGCAACCTTACCAGTGAAGAAATATTGAGCCAGATTTTAATGGCAAAACAACTCTTGGGTGACTTTCCAAACCTTAGTCGCCCAAATAATGGACTTATCCCAGATGAAAACCGCCGTGCAATAACCAATATTGTGATGATGGGCATGGGTGAGCCTTTATATAATTTTGATAATGTCAAACAAGCTCTGCTCATTGCTTCTGATGGTGATGGGCTTTCACTTTCAAAACGCCGCATTACCCTTTCAACCTCTGGCGTTGTGCCTTTCATTGAGAAAGCAGGCAGTGAAATTGGAGTAATGCTTGCAATATCCTTGCATGCTGTGTCTGATGATTTACGCAATGAATTAATCCCAATAAATAAAAAATGGCCAATAAAAGACTTACTTGATGCTTGTCGCAATTACCCTGGGCTTAGTAACGCCCGCCGCATTACCTTTGAATATGTGATGTTAAAAGGGGTGAATGATAGTGATGAGGACGCAAAAGAATTAGTGCGGCTTTTAGCCAATATTCCCTCAAAAATAAATCTTATCCCATTTAATCCATGGCCAAACAGCCCTTATGAATGTTCAGATTGGGAGACAATTGAGCGGTTTGGCGATATTGTTAATAAAGCAGGTTACGCTTCTCCAATAAGAACTCCAAGGGGTCGAGATATTGATGCTGCATGTGGGCAGTTAAAAAGTAAAAGCGAGCGAGCAAAAAAGACTAAAAATAGATGATTGATTGCACTCAAACATTGGACTAAATAGAGTTTAACAAATTAAACACATAGCTAAAAAAAGACAGTTTCATCATGAGCAACGACATAAAAAAAGTAGTTTTAGCATATTCTGGTGGCCTAGATACTTCCATCATTTTAAAATGGCTTAAAAACGAATATAATTGCGAGATAGTTACTTTTACCGCCGACTTAGGTCAGGGTGAAGAGCTTGAACCAGCCCGCCAAAAAGCTGAAATGATGGGCATTAAGCAGATCTATATCGAAGATTTAAGAGAAGAATTTGTTCGTGATTTTGTCTTTCCAATGTTTCGTGCCAACACCGTCTATGAGGGGGTCTATCTACTCGGCACATCAATTGCCCGCCCACTTATCTCAAAACGCTTAGTTGAAATTGCACAAGAAACAGGCGCAGATGCAATTTCACACGGCGCAACTGGCAAGGGCAATGACCAAATAAGGTTTGAATTAGCCGCATATGCACTTAACCCCAATATCAAAATCATCGCTCCATGGCGTACTTGGGATTTACAAAGCCGCACCAAATTAATTGATTACGCCGAAAAAAACCAAATTCCCGTGCCGAAAGATAAAAGAGGCGAAGCTCCATTTTCAGTTGATGCAAATCTACTGCACACTTCAAGCGAAGGTAAAGTGCTTGAAGACCCAAATGTAAAAGCTCCAGAATATGTCTATCAACGCACTGTTAACCCAGTTGATGCACCAAGTGAGCCAGAAGTTATCACTATTGGGTTTGAAAAAGGCGATGCAATTTCCATTAATGGCAAAAAACTCTCCCCAGCGAACCTATTAGCTAAATTAAATGAGCTTGGTGGCAAACATGGCATTGGCCGACTTGATTTAGTTGAAAACCGTTTTGTTGGAATGAAGTCCAGAGGAATTTATGAAACCCCAGGTGGATCAGTTCTACTTGTTGCTCATCGTGGCATAGAATCTATAACCCTTGATAGAGAAGCCGCCCACCTAAAAGACGATATTATGCCCCGCTATGCAAAGCTAATTTATAACGGGTTTTGGTATTCGCCAGAGCGTGAAATGCTTCAAGCACTTATTGATAAAAGCCAAACTTTTGTTAGCGGTGAAGTTACCCTACAACTATATAAGGGAAGCGCAAATGTAATTGGACGCACCTCACCTTACTCGCTTTATTCAGAAGATCTTGTTACATTTGAAGAAGATTCTGGCTCTTATGACCAACATGATGCACAAGGCTTCATCAAGCTCAATGCTCTTCGTTTAAAAACCTTAGGTGCTAGAAAGCATAAAAAGTAAGTGTTTTTTAACCATGCTTTTAAGAATTCTTCTAAAAAAGGTCTAGAAACATCTGGGTTAATGACTATTTAAAGCCAGTGTGCAAATTTTAATGGATATTTTCATATCTATTAAAGGCCTATGTTTTGCATAATAATTTTGATGAATTTAAATCAAATGATAGTTTTAAATCACTTCTCTTTGCAGCTTTAGAAAGCATGTCCGATGGCTTTACTATTTGGAGTGAAGATTTAAAACTATTAGCATTTAACAATCATTATGAAGAAATGTATTTTAACAATACTGATGGCCTAGAAGTAGGCATGTCATTATTGCGCTCATGTGAATTATCTATTCAAAATGGTAATTACGAGAATATAAGCCCAAAAGGCCTTTGTAAAAAATTCTCCACTTTTTTGATAAAGGCCAGCAAAAGTAATAGCTCACAAGTTTTTGAGCGCAAGATAAAAGGTGAAACAATACGCTCAACCTTTATCAACGCTACAGGTGTTGGGCAGATTGTTACCCATAAAAATATCACCAAAGAAATAAAACAAGAACAACTTAAAAAACATCATGAAGAAGAATTAATAGAAAAAAACACTCAATTTAGCACCGCAATAAACCACATGTCACACGGGCTATGTCTTTTTAAAGAAGATAGGCGTTTAATCACCTGCAACAAAGCCTATGCCTCATTATATAACTTGCCTAAACACCTAGTAAAATCAGGAACTCTTTTTGATGATATTTTAAATTATCGAATAAAAAATAACTTAGTTGATAAAAGTGAAGGCAATGAAGAATTTATTAAAAATCGATTAGGCGTTCAAAATGATATAAATGGTGTGCAAACCTTTGTAGAAACAATAAATGGTCGCTCAATTGACGTTATTCGTAAGAAACTCTCAAATGGTGGCTGGGTTTCAACCCAACAAGATATAACCGAGCAACATCAAAAAGAAGAGTTAATCGAACGTCGCTCAAATGAATTATTACAGCAAAATATGCGCTTTGATGCAGCAGTAAATAATATGAGCCATGCTCTTGCCCAATTTGATAAAGATAACAAGCTGATAATATGTAACCAGCCATATATTAATCTTTATAAACTGCCAGAAAACCTAGCTAAGCCAGGTACAAGTTTTTGGGACATCTTAGATCATGATGCACAATTTGATAGAGTATCAATTGCTGATAAAAAACAAAGATTTGAAATTTTATCTGAAGTATTAAAAGCTGCTCAAGCAACAAAAGGCCCAATTACTATGCTTAATGGGCAGATTATCTTTATAAGTTTCCAGCCAATGAAAGATGGTGGCTGGCTTACAATCCATGAAGATATAACCGAGCAACATCAAAAAGAAGAACTAATCGAACATCGCTCAAATGAATTATTACAGCAAAATATGCGCTTTGATGCAGCAGTAAATAATATGAGCCACGGCTTAGCTATGTTTGATAAAGACCATAACCTTGTAATTTGCAACCAACCCTATGCAATACTTTATGATTTGCCAAAAGAGTTATCACGCTCTGGTGCAAATTTTTGGGATATTCTTGACCATGGTGCAAAAACTAACATGATTTCAATTGCAAATAAAAAGCAAAGATTTGAAATATTAAATAAAGTTATAAAAGACCACAAACCCATTACAGAACCCGTTACCATGCTTAATGGACAAATTATTTTCATCAACCACCAACCACTTGATGATGGCGGCTGGCTTACTACTCACGAAGACATTACCGAACAACATAAATCTGAAGAGCTTATTCGATATTTAGCACGCCATGATGGTTTAACTGATTTATCAAACAGAAGAAATTTCCATGAGATAATGGAAAAGAACCAAAATAATTTCACTAAAGAAAACACAAAAGATCCGCAAATTATGGCAGTTCTTAGTATTGATCTTGATCGCTTTAAACCAATAAACGACAATTTTGGTCATGATGCAGGTGATGAAGTCATCAAAGAAGTCGGTAGACGCATTTTATTACATGTTGGATTAAACGGTAGTGTTGCTCGTTTAGGTGGCGACGAATTTGCGGCTCTAATTGGCCCTGTTTCAAGCTATATAGAAATTGAAAAAATTGCTGATAAAATAACTCAAGCTATATTAAAACCAATTAAATGGGACGGTATAGAGCTAAATATTACAGCTTCAATAGGCATTTCAACATCACCAAATGATGGCCAAGATACACAATCATTAATGAAAAATTCTGATCTAGCTCTTTATTATGCCAAAAAACAATTGGGTGGATCTTATTGTTTTTTTGAAGAGGAAATGGACGCAAAACGCAAAAAACGTCAAATAATTGAAAATGGACTACGCCAAGCATTAGAAAAAAATGAGCTTACTCTTCATTATCAACCGCTTGTTTGTATGGAAACAAATAAAATAACTGCATGTGAGGCACTTATGCGCTGGGAAAGCGAGGAACATAATTTTTCTCCTTTTGATTTTATTCCTGTAGCTGAGGAAACTGGTCTAATTAGAGATATGGGTAATTGGGCGTTACAAGAGGCATGTTTAACTGCCGCCAAATGGCAAAATAACGAAAGAATTGCAGTAAATGTGTCTTTAGTGCAGTTTAAAAATAATAACCTTGTGGCACAAGTAGCTGATGCACTAATAGTTTCAGGCCTTGATGCTGATAGGCTTGAGCTAGAAATTACCGAAAGCCTATTTTTAGAAAATTCTGAGCATAATTTAAAAATACTGCATGACCTTAAGAGCCTTGGGGTTAAAATTGCACTTGATGATTTTGGTACGGGATATTCTTCACTCAGTTATCTTAGATCTTTTCCATTTGATAAATTAAAAATAGATCGCTCATTCATCTGCTGCCTTGAAGAAAAAGCAGAGAATATTGCAATCGTCAAAGCCATTGTTGATATTTCTCAAAGCATGGGCATGACAACAGTTGCCGAGGGTGTTGAAACCCAAAAAGAACTAGACGCAGTGCGCTCTCAAGGTTGCGATCAGGTGCAGGGATATTTATTCTCTCCTCCTCTACCTAAAAAGGCTATCAATGAAATGCTAATTAAGCCTATGGGTGAAATTAAGCGTAAAACTGCCTAAAAATCCTAAAAATGCACAATTAGCTTGTTATTTACAACTCGCTCGTCTAATGCGTGGGCTAATCTCTTTTTTCAAACAATTTGGTATAAACTCATGTCTTTGCGCAACATTGCAATCATTGCTCACGTCGATCACGGCAAAACCACTCTTATCGATGTTCTTTTAAAACAATCTGGCGCGTTTCGTGACAACCAAAAAATTGACGAGAGGGCTATGGATAGCAACGATCTTGAAAAAGAACGTGGCATTACTATTTTAGCCAAAGTTACATCACTTGAATGGAATGATATGCGTATCAATATTGTTGATACCCCTGGACACGCTGATTTCGGCGGCGAGGTTGAGCGTATTTTATCTATGGTTGATGGAGTTGTTTTGCTGGTTGATGCGGCCGAAGGGCCTATGCCACAAACCAAATTTGTATTAGCAAAAGCACTTGCACTTGGCTTAAAACCAATTGTTGCAATCAATAAAATTGACAAGCCAGACGAACGCCATGACGAAGTGTTAAATGAAGTATTTGATTTGTTCGTAGCACTTGATGCAAGCGAAGAGCAGCTAGATTTTCCAATTCTTTATGGCTCAGCAAAAAATGGCTGGATGGCAACTACGCCAGATGGCGCACAAGATAGCGTTGGCCCTTTACTTGATATGGTGCAACAACATGTACCCGAGCCAAAAGTTGAAACTGGCCCTTTTAAAATGTTGGTGACAACAATTCAACGAGATCCATTTTTGGGTCGTATTCTTACAGGACGTATTCTTTCTGGCTCAGTTAAAGCAACCACTCCTGTGCATGTATTAAATCGAGAAGGTAAAGAGATTGAAAAGGGTAGAGTTTCAAAAGTTCTTGCTTTTCGAGGCTTAGAGCGCACTCCTGTTGAAATTGGCGAAGCTGGGGATATTATTTCTATTGCAGGCCTTGAAATAGCAACAGTTGCTGATACAATTTGTGACGCACAAGTAAGTGAAGCAATAATGGCTCAGCCGATTGATCCACCAACTCTTTCTATGACTTTTCGCATTAATGATGGCCCACTTGCTGGGCGTGAAGGTAGCAAAGTACAAAGCCGTGTAATTGGTGATCGCTTGCGAAATGAAGCCGAGGGCAATGTTGCTATCGAGATTTCTCAAGGTACTGATAGTGATAGTTTTTCTGTTTCAGGTCGTGGTGAATTACAATTAGCGGTATTAATTGAAACAATGCGCCGAGAAGGATTTGAACTTACTGTTGGCCGTCCAAAAGTATTATTTAGAGAAGAAAATGGCAAAAAATTAGAGCCAATTGAAGAAGTAATCATTGATGTTGATGACGAATATTCTGGTGCTGTCGTGCAAAAACTCACCGAGCGCAAAGGCGAGCTTGTTGAAATGCGCCCATCTGGAGTTGGCCGCACAAGATTAAGACTATATGTGCCAACCCGCTCACTCATTGGCTATCAACCAGAATTAATGGGCGATACCCGTGGCACTGCAATATTTAACCGTGTTTTCCACGAATTTGCTCCCTTCAAAGGCGCACTTGTTGGCAGGCGCACAGGCGTGCTTATTTCCAACGCAACAGGAACATCAGTTCCTTATGCACTTTTCAACCTTGAAGACAGAGGGCAGATGTTAATTACCTCTGGCGTGCCTGTTTATGAGGGCATGATTATTGGTGAGCATACTCGTGGCAATGATTTAGAAGTTAACCCGCTTAAGGGCAAACAGCTAACCAATATTCGTACATCATCAAAAGACGAAGCGGTACGACTTACAACACCAAAACACCTAACATTAGAGCAGTCTTTGGGCTATATTGCCGATGATGAATATGTGGAGGTTACTCCACTTTCTATTCGCCTTCGCAAAATTCATCTCTGCCCACATGAGCGAAAAAAATCAGCAAGAGCAGCTACTAAATAATCTATATTTTACTATTAAAAGCCTAATCTTTTATATGAGTTTTTACTGCGTTTTTAGATAATGCCCCCAAAACCCTCCTCACAAGGAGGAGGGGGTTATCTAAAATAAATGAGTTAAAAGCTCATCAAACCACAACAAATTGCCCCATCATGCCAGCATCTTCATGCTCAAGAATATGGCAATGATACATATATGGATTATCAGGATCTGCAAAATCATCAAATTTAGCAATAAAGCGCACAATTTCATTTGGGTTTACTAAAACCGTATCTTTTAGACCTCTCTCTCCTTGATGCGGTTTTTTACCATTGCGAGAAATTATTTGAAACTGCACATCATGCACATGAAATGGGTGCGGATAATTTGATATATTACTTAATTCCCAAATTTCTATCGCATCAAGTTTTATTGTTTCATCAATGCGCTTCATTTTCATAGATTTGCCATTAATAGTATGAGATTTACCCAAACCAAGCATCATCATTGGCCCCATTTGCATAGCCATTTCAAAACTTCGCTCATTATCAGCAGTTTTTGGGTCAAGCCAATTAATCGTGGTTAATTTCATTGGAACAGGAGGGGATTTTATAAGATTTTTAACTGGCTGAATTTCTAAGAAGTTAAAAATACCTCCATATTCTTCATTTGAATTATTTGACCCCATCATGCCTCCGCCCATATTGCCACCGCCCATATTGCCACCCATCATGGCAGCTGGCTTGCTTACAAGCATGAAATTTTCTTGCCCCCTAACATCAACAATAATTTCTGCCCTCTCACCAGGTGCAAGCAAAAGCGAGCTAGTTTCAAAAGGTTTTTCAAGCATGCTACCATCAGTTGCAATCTGCTTGAAAACACGCCCATCGCTAAAGCCAAGCTCATAAATACTAGCATTTGCACCATTTAATAATCGCAGTCGCAATAGTTGTTTTGTGGCCTTAAAATAGGGAGTTATTGTGCCATTAGCCAGTGGCACACCACCAACCATACCCATCATAATATCATGACGTGATGGAGAATAGGTGATTGATCCATCTTGAAAAAACCGCCTATCTTGCAAAACTAATGGTATATCATCAATTCCATATTCATTAGGCAAAGCAAGGCTTTTGCTTTCTTCATCATCAATAATAATCAACCCAGCAATACCCTGCCATACATGCTCTGCCGTTTTACCCATAAGGTGGGGGTGATACCAAAAATTGGCAGCCTTTTGCATAATGGTAAATTCTGGCGACCATGTTTCATTATGCTTTATTGGCTGATGCGGTCCACCATCATATTTTGCTGGAATATGCAAACCATGCCAATGCAGGGTTGTAGTTTCACCAATTGAATTTTTAACATTTAGCCGCACTCTATCGCCATTATTCATTCTTAAAGTTGGGCCAAGATATGAGCCGTTTACTCCACGGGTTGCTGTCTTTGTCCCACTAAAAAATTCTGTAACTCCATCTTGGATTTCAAGGTCAAATATTGTCAAATCATCTTGTTTTTTCCCTTTTTCGAGCGGGGGAATAGCTAATGGATTTTTATGCATTTTTGGCATTCGAGCCAAAGCCGCCCAATTTGGTAAAATAAAACTTGCACCCATCACTAATGAGCCTAATGCGGTAGTTTTTAAAAAATCACGGCGACTTAAAAATTTAGAAGGGTTTTTGCTAGATATTTTATTGCTCATTTATAAATCCATTACTTCTTTTGGAGGGCTTTACTTAGCCATTAATGCATTATTAGTGCGCCAAAAATATCATTTAAACAAGTAGCATAACTTATTCTTGATCTTACAAAACATAAAGCACCACCCTGTCTATCTCGCATTTAACACGAGATCCATATCCATCATTTCATCACAAGTAACAATTGTCGCAAATTCTTCGCTCAATTGTGCTAATGCCATTTGGTGAATAAATTCAGGATCAGATAATTTTTTATCTGGCTCTGCTAGCCATAATGTTTGAGAGTTCACTTCAAATGCTGCAATAGCATCTTCTACAAGCAAAACCTTAAATCCCAAATTAGCAGCCATTCTTGTTGTAGTTGAAACACAATGAGGCGTTGTAAGGCCGCATATAACTAGAGTTTTTATATTTTCTTTTCGCAAATAACCCTCAAGATTTGTGCCAATAAATGCCGAATTAACTGACTTAGTAACCACCAACTCATCTTCTATAGGCTCTACAATTGACTTAAAATCACTACCATCATTTGAAGCATGCAATAATGAATTTTTATCACTAGAGTGGTGGCGAACATGAATGATTGGCTGGTTAGTTTTGCGCCAAAATTCAAGCAATCGCCCAGCATTTTCTTCTGCCTCTAGGTTGTTTCGCTTCCCCCATGAGGCATCGTCAAATGCTTGTTGAATATCAATCAATAATAATGCCGTTTTCACATTAACCCCTAAGCCCACTCACCCTTGCGAAACACAGCCACTCTCTCTCCGCTTTGCGTAATGCCATCAATATCCATTTTCTCTGAGCCAATCATCCAATCAATATGAATTGCTGAACTATTCCCGCCCTGCTCCTCAACTTGGCTTTTAGTAATTTTATCACCCTCAACAAAACATTTAGAATAGCACTGCCCCAAAGCAATATGGCATGAGGCATTTTCATCAAACAATGTATTATAAAATAAAATTCCCGATGCAGAAATTGGCGAGCTATGTGGCACAAGTGCAACTTCGCCCAAACGCCTTGCGCCCTCATCAGTTTCAAGAACCTTTAGTAAAACCTCTTCACCCTTACTTGCGCTAGCTTTAATGATTTTACCATCCTTAAAAGTCACCTTTATATCGTCAATTAAAGTGCCAGCATGCGAAAGTGGTTTAGTTGATTTAACATAGCCATCAACCTTATTAGCATGCGGAGTTGTAAAAACTTCTTCGCTTGGAATATTTGCATTACAAGTAATGCCATTTTTTGCCTTTGCTGCACCACCTGCCCATTCATGCCCATCTGCCAGACCAACCATAAGGTCAGTCCCCTCACCTTTAAAATGAAGTGAAGCAAAATTTTGCTCATTTAACCATTTTGATTTTATAGCCAATGTCGCATTATGTTTTTTCCACTCAGCAATCGGATCTTTTTTATCAGCACGAGAAGCTGCAAAAATTGCATTAGCTAATTTTTTAGTGGCTTTTTTTGAGCTATCCTTGGGGAAAACCAACTTTGCCCAATCTTTTGTGGGATAGGCAATAATATTCCAATTAACATTAAACGCCGTAATTCGCTCCCGCACGGGCGATCCAGCCTCTGACATCGCTTTATTCGCCCGCCCTACTTTTTTAGGATCAGCTTTTGCGAGCAACATCGGATTATCACCAATTATAGCTAAACGTGCAGCATTTTCATCAAACGCCTTTGCCATACCTTCAAACAACCAAGCTGGAGCTTTATCAAAGCTCTCATCATTGGCATATTTATAACGCAACAAACTCATCTGATCATCACCAAAAAAACAACTAACCAAACCCGCCCCAGCCTTATAAGCCTCTTTAGTCACCAAGCGAACAAGCGGCAAAGCCTCAATCGGCGCAGAAATAATTAAATCTTGCCCCTTTTCTAGCCCAAGACCAGTATGAATAGATAGTTTTGCCAGTTTTTTTAGGTTTTTTTTAGAGATGGGGTTAGGCATGGTTAAATAGTCCTTTTAAAAAAAATGATTCATCAACCCTAGCTTTTATGAACTAATTTTGAAAGCTAAAATAAACTAGATAAATCACCTAATGATAAACCATTGACTCCTAACCCCTCATAACCCTATAAACAGCCAACTTATGTTTTGTTAAAACTATGAGTCATTAGTGTGCGCCATTGGTCACACGATCACCATCCGTTAGTGCGTTGCACCCACGGATGTTTTTGTGGTTTGGCTTTAGATTTAACAAATTTTAAAAGGTAATAATATGTTCGACAATCTCAATGATAGATTGGCTAATATTTTTAAAGGACTAACAGGACGTGGCGCATTAAGCGAGGCGGACGTAAACGCCGCTATGCGTGAAGTTAGGCGTGCTTTAATTGAAGCCGATGTTTCGCTTGAAGTTGTTCGTGCCTTTATTACCCAAGTTAGCGAGCGAGCATTAGGGGCTGAGGTTACAAAATCCATCACCCCTGGTCAGCAAGTCATCAAAATTGTGCATGATGAATTAGTTGCAGTTCTTGGTGAACAAGCTGTGCCAATTTCACTAGCCGCCACTGCTCCAGTTGGTATTTTTATGGTTGGTTTGCAAGGCTCTGGTAAAACCACCACCACCGCCAAACTTGCAAAACGCTTAAAAGAAAAAGAAAATAAAAAAGTCCTAATGGTATCGCTCGATACTTACCGACCAGCCGCTCAAGAACAACTTAAGATTTTAGGCGAACAAATCGGCGTTGACACATTAGAGATTATTGCCAAGCAAGACCCAATAAAAATTGCCAAACGAGCCGCAAAAGAGGGCAAGATCGGTGGTTATGATGTGCTGCTTCTTGATAGCGCAGGTCGCACCCATATTGACGAAGAAATGATGGAGGAAACTGCTAAAATCAAGCAGATCACATCTCCACATGAAATCCTTTTAGTTGTTGATGCTCTTACTGGCCAAGATGCGGTGAAACTTGCTCGCTCATTTGATGAGAGGGTTGATATAACTGGTATCGTATTAACAAGAATTGACGGTGATGGAAGAGGTGGCGCAGCACTTTCTATGCGGGCGGCAACTGGCAAGCCAATTAAGCTAATTGGTGTTGGTGAGAAGCTAGATGACCTTGAGGATTTCCACCCTCAAAGGATTGCTGATCGTATTCTTGGCAAGGGCGATATTGTTTCTTTAGTTGAAAAAGCATCGCAAACTGTAAGTGCCGATGATGCCGCCAAAATGGCCAAGAAGATGAAAAAAGGGGTTTTTGACCTCAATGATCTTAAAAGCCAGCTTTTGCAAATGAAAAAAATGGGTGGCATGGGCTCAATCATGGGCATGATGCCGGGTATGGGCAAAATGAAAAAAGCCATGGCAGGAGCAAATATTGACGAAAAAGTTTTTGATCGGCAAGTAGCCATTATCAACTCAATGACCATAAAAGAACGCTCTATTCCTGCCCTTTTAAACGCATCTAGACGCAAGCGGATTGCAGCTGGTTCTGGCACTCAGGTTTCTGAAATTAACAAGCTGATAAAACAACACCGCCAAATGGCTGACATGATGAAAAAAATGTCAAAAGGTGGCGGCATGGGTGCGCTCTCAAGTATGATGGGTGGCATGGGCGGCACAATGCCAAAAGCTGGAGCAGGCATGCCCGACATGGCAAATATGGATCCTGTTCAACTTGAGCGTATGGCACAAGAAATGGGCATTGACCCAAATATGCTAAATCAAGCAGCA
>JAMONZ010000068.1 GCA_027066315.1 Hyphomicrobiales bacterium | reverse complement strand
ATACAAAATTAGTGTAGCAATGAAGAAATATATCGTTTTGAGTGTTGACTTTATCAACTTCTAACATATTTTCTAAGATATAATTTATCAATTAAAAGGAATATATACCATTCGTCGTCCAATGAGACCAAATCAGCCACAAAAAGGTGGCCCACCAGCCAATGCAGACATTGTTTCACCACAGGTTCAATTAATTGATGCCGAAGGTGAAAACCACGGCAATGTTGATACCATCATAGCAAAAGAAATGGCACGCGAGGCAGGGCTTGACCTTGTAGCAATCTCGCCTAATGCCAAACCTCCCGTTTGCAAAATTCTTGACCTTGGAAAACACAAATACCAAGCACAGAAAAAAGCTGCGGAAGCACGCAAGAGGCAAAAAATAATTGATGTTAAAGAAATTAAATTGCGCCCCAATATTGATACCCATGATTA
Source organism: Hyphomicrobiales bacterium (assembly GCA_027066315.1). GTDB lineage: Bacteria > Pseudomonadota > Alphaproteobacteria > Rhizobiales > Devosiaceae > S141-66. Next base: position 1,244 of record JAMONZ010000068.1, on the reverse strand, counting down.
TGAAGTAAAAATGCGCTCAATCGTGAAGTTTTTGAAGGAAGGCGATAAGGTAAAAGTCACTATGCGCTTTCGTGGCCGTGAAATGGCTCACCAAGAACTGGGCATGAATTTGCTTTTAAAAGTGCGTGATGAAATGGAGAGCATTTCAAAAGTTGAAAGCACACCACGATCAGAGGGTCGGCAAATGGTAATGGTGTTGGCATCAAGTAAATAGGTTTTTGTTTTAACCCCATCCTCAATCTCTTGCTAAAAGAGGTTGGAGGTGGGTTAAAATAAATCAAAAAGTTGACAAAATCTTTTAAAACATAAAAACTCAAATTGCCTTATTCTGGGGCGCTCAAGCGAATCGTTTTTTACGAAGGCGCGCATCTCCAGCCTTTATTTTTTGGAGTTTTGAGATGTTTAAAAAAACGCTAATCAAAGACAGCTGGAAAAGCGAATTTATTGCTACAATGAAATTGGCTTGGCCTTTAATCATTGCACAATTGGCTGGGATATTATTATTCACCACCGATGTTATAATGATGGGTTGGCTGGGGCCAAAATACCTCGCCGCTGGCACTTTAGCCACCGCAATTTTACACCCTGTATTTATTGGCTCAATTGGTGTTCTTACGGCCACAGCACCACTTATTGCTCAGGCAGTTGGCGCAAAGCGCATAAGAGATGTGCGTAGAATTGTTAGACAGGGATTTTGGATTAGTGCAGTTTTAACACTAATAATTACCCCAATATTATTTCTTTCAGAACCGATTTTTCTTTTTCTTGGCCAAGATGAAGAAATAAGCAAAATGGCGCAAACCTATCTTTATTTTGCATCTGGCGTTGCTCTACCCGGATTAATGTTTGTTGCTTTGCGTTCATTATTACAGGTTCGTGGGGCGGCTGTTGTGGTGTTATTCATTACTATTGCTGGAATATTTGTGAACGCACTTGGAAATTATGCACTTATGTTTGGCAATTTTGGCCTTCCAAGGCTTGAATTAATAGGAGCTGGGATTTCTACCAGCATTGTAAATTGGGTAATGTTTTTACTCATTTTAGCTTATGTATTATTGCATAAACGCTTTAAGCGGTTTCATATTCTTTATCGATTATTCAAACCTGACTGGCCAAGATTTTTTGAACTTTTGCGCATTGGCACACCGATAGGTTTAACTATTATGTCTGAAGTTAGCATGTTTGGGGTTGCAGTTATAATGATGGGCTGGCTTGGCACAACCGAGGTAGCCGCCCATGCCATT
>JAMONZ010000067.1 GCA_027066315.1 Hyphomicrobiales bacterium | reverse complement strand
TGAATTTCGATTACAAAATCAGCTGAAATTTCCTGATTTTTTTAATGCCCCTGTTCCTGCTTGGGGTGATGAAAACCCAAAACTTATCATTGTTGGTATGGCTCCGGGTTTAAAGGGAGCAAATCGTACTGGGCGGCCTTTTACTGGTGATTTTGCAGGAGATTTATTGTTTCAAACGCTTGAGCGAGCTGGCTTGAGCAAGGGGAAATATCAATCAAGATCTGATGATGGTCTTATTCTCAAGGGAGTTATGATTGTAAATGCTGTGCGCTGCGTTCCTCCCCAAAATAAGCCAATTGGTGCTGAAATTAAGGCTTGCCGGCCATTTTTACTCTCTACTTTGGCGGCGAACCCTACGGCTAAAACTTTTCTCGCCTTGGGGCGGGTTGCGCATGAGAGTTTTTTGACAACAATTGGCAAGCGACGAGCAGCACATAAGTTTGCCCATGGAGCAAAACATCAATTTGATGATGGGCGAGTGCTTTTTGATAGCTATCATTGCTCTAGATATAACACTAATACCAAATTATTGAGCGAAGAAATGTTTGAAAATGTGGTATTTGCTGCGGCAAAAGAGGCTTTGTCATTCTGAGGTGAAGTTGAAATCTTGCTTGTTGGTTTTAAGACCCTTCACTTCGTTCAGGGTGACAGATGGGTGAGAGATCAGGAGTGGCATATAAGATGAGAGATCAGAGTGACAGGCAAGGTTAAAGATCAAGGTGGCACGGGGTTTTAGGGTGAGTGTTGGTGGAAGATTTTTGGTAAGCGGAGAGATTGTTTAGCGTAAAAGGGCAGTTATACTCAGGGTGAGCGGCCAAGATTACTCAATTTGATGAGAGGTGGCTATAAGATAAGCACCGTTGTTATAATAATAGCACTGATGTCATTCTGAACGATAGTAAAGAATCTTGGGGCTAGCTGTCATACTAAGTGAAACCGAAGCATCTTGATTTGCGGCAAAGACCCTTCGATTTCGCTCAGGGTGACGGGGGGATATCACAGGGAAACACGTTGAGGGATCAGGGTGACAGGCAAGGCAAGAAATCATGCGAACAAAAGATGCTTAAAGGTTCAAAAACTACAAATATAAGTATGCTTAGTAACATTACGATAACATCAAAAAGCTCTAGTAATTAGTTTTCATCAGCCTTGATTTTTCACGATTCCAATCTCGCTGTTTCTCAACCGCTCGCTTGTCATAACCTTTTTTACCTTTTGCTATTCCAAGCAAAACTTTTGCCATTCCTCTATCATTAAAGTAAAATTTTAGCGGTATAATAGTATTGCCATTACGCTCTACTGCTTGGCTTAATTTTGCTAATTCCTTTTTTGAAACAAGGAGTTTTCTGTGTCTTTTTTCTTGGTGGTTAAAACGATTTGCTTGCACATATTCAGGAATGAAGGCGTTTATTAGCCATAGCTCTCCATTTTCTGGTGAGGCATAAGATTCAGTAATTTGTGCCTTTCCAATGCGCAATGATTTTACTTCAGTGCCAACCAGCATAATTCCTGCCTCTAATGTATCAAGAATTTCATAATCATAACGAGCTTTGCGATTATCAGCTATTAGGCCTGTATTTATCTCTGATTTTTTCTTTTTTGCTGCCATGAAAAACTATTACGCTAAACCTGCGTGCTCCATTGCTGCATCAATAATCAATGCTGTTTTTTTAGAAACTGAAACCATAGGAAGGCGTATATCTGCCTCGCAAAGTCCAAGTTTTTTTGCAACATATTTTGGCCCAGCAGGACTTGGATCAAGGAAAAGTGCATTCATCAAGGGAGATAACAGATCAAGAATACGCAATGCTTCTTTATAATCACCACTTAAACTGGCTCTTTGCATTTGCGAAAATAATTTTGGTGCAACATTTGAAATAACAGAAATACAGCCATGCCCACCTTGGGCATTATAGCCAACAGAACTCATGTCGTCAGCCGATAGTTGAATAAAATCATTGCCAAGAGCAGCTCGTTGCTCATTCACTCGCCCCATATCAGAGGTAGCGTCTTTTACGCCTGCTATATTTTTGTGGGCTTTTCTTAAGCGTGCCATTGTTTGCACTTCTATATCAACAATTGATCTAGATGGAATATTATAAAGAATTACTGGTAAATTTGTTGCGCTTGCTATGGCCGAAAAATGTAAGAATAAACCTTCTTGATTTGGCTTGTTATAATAAGGGGCAACACATAGCACACCATCAGCACCTGCTTTTTGAGCAAATTCAACCATTTCAACCGCCTCAGCTGTTGAGTTTGAACCAGCTCCTGCAATTACAGGCACTCGGCCAGCAGTGGTTTTTACGCAAATTTGCACAACTCTTGCATGTTCTTCATGGGTAAGGGTTGGTGTTTCGCCCGTTGTGCCAACAGGTACAAGACCATTTATTCCCTCATCAATTTGCCAGTTAATAATATTAACCAACGCTTGTTCATCAATTTCACCATTTTTAAAAGGTGTAATTAAAGCAGTATATGCGCCGTTAAACATTTTATCATTCCTCGTTAGTTTTCCTATTGATGAATAGGATAATCATTAATACCAGCTTTAAGGTCTTTTTTAGCTCAAATAAAGCAAAAGTTTTTTGCAAGTTTATTTATTTATTCATTTTATTTTTATAGACCAAATTTTTACCCTATTTGAATATTATATAGTTGTCGGTAAGGCTTTGGGGGTCGGCTGCATTAGTTGGTTAACAAAGGATCTTTGAGCAAATGAATATCACACCTTCTCTCTTAAAATATAATAATATTTTATGGCGGTTTTTAGCTTTGTTAGCTTTTACTCTTGCTTTTTCCCCTTTGTCTATGAGCTTTGCTCAAGATAATGTTGATAATACATCTACTGGATCAATTAATACTAATCCATCATCTAGCCAGCAAAATATGGGTAGCTCTTCATTCAAAAAAGCTCTTAGCCTCATAAAAAAACAAGATTACATGAATGCATATATTGCGGCTAAAGGCCTTAATGATGATACTGAGCGACGCACAATTCAATGGGCAGCAATATATTATGGCAACGGAGCAGTTGATTATAATAGCGTTTTACGGTTTGAAAAAGATGCACCCAATTTTGCTAGCTCTTCAACTTATAAAACTAGAATGGAGCAGTCATTAGTAAAAAACAATGCTTCTCATAATGAGGTAATTTCTTTATTGGGTGGGCAGATGCCTAAAATATTATCTGCTCAAATTGCTTTGGCCAGAGCCTATGTTAAAGATGGGCAAAGGGCGAGAGCTGGACGCATTATCAAAGAAATATGGGTTAATAAATTTTTGACTCGAGGCGATGAGGAGCAGATTTATAAAGAATTTTCTTCTTTGTTAAACCGTGATGACCATTTCAAACGGGCGCAACATTTATTGATGTTTGATCGTGCTAAAGGTGTTGAGCGGATTATGGGGCATTTAAGCTCAGCTCAAAAATCACTGGCAATTGCTAAAATTGCTGTTTCTCGCAAGCAAAAAAATGCCCAAAGCCTACTTAACAATGTTGATCCATCAATGCGAAATTTCCCAGTTTTTCATTTTGCCAATGCCCAACTTGCTCGACGAGCTAATAGATTAAGCACTGCGGTTGCTCACCTTGATAAAGCTAAGGGGAATTTTCCTGATAGCGCACAATTTTGGTATGAGCGGCGTTTAATTGTTAGAAAAGCCATTAGACTAGATCAATTTGAAACTGCTTATAAAGCGGCGGCTGGCTATAAAGATGGACCTGAGGGGCGTTTGGTTGATGCTAATTTTCATGCAGGTTGGGTTGCCTTGCGATATTTAAAAAAGCCAAAAACTGCTCGCATTCATTTTGAGCGACAACGCTCGATGTCCACCCTTGCCACCTCAATCACTCAAGCAAATTTTTGGCTTGCCCGTTCATTAAAATCACTTGGAGATAATAATGGCGCAAGAGAAGCATTTAGCATTGCCGCAAAATACGACAAAGTATTTTATGGGCAACTAGCACGAGAAGAGCTTGGCTTAAAAATTGTTGACATTCGCCCAATGCCTGCTTGGCGTAATTTAGAAGCTAATTTTGAAAATATTGAATTAGTAAAAGCAACTCGCCTATTGAGCAGAAATAAAAATGGTGTTTTGGCTGAGCCTCTAATTAGACGGCTATCCTATTATTTAGAAAGTTCAGGTGAAATGTTACTGGCTGCTAGATTGGCACAATCAATTGATGCCCACAATGTAGCTATTTCAATTGCTGATCTATCTCAAAGGCGTGGCACAGCACTTGATTTGTTTGCCTTTCCTAAAGATGCAATACCTGCAAGCTATGCGTTAGCAAAAATGGATAAATCTGCAATTTATGCAATTGCACGCCAAGAAAGCCGATTTGATGTTGATGCAAAATCACGCTCGGGTGCGCTTGGCTTAATGCAACTAATGCCCGCAACTGCAAAAGAAACCGCCCAAAAAATTGGAGCTTCACACTCTCAAGCAAGACTTACTAATGATCCTGCATATAATGCTTTGCTTGGCTCAACATATTTAGCAGCTCAATTAGATAGATATGATGGCTCATTGATTTTAGCGGCTAGTGCCTATAATGCGGGTGCGGGAAATGCTAATAAATGGATTAAACAATTTGGTGACCCACGTGACCCCAAGATTGATCCAATAAGTTGGATTGAGCGCATTCCATTTGTTGAAACAAGGAAATATGTTCAAAAAGTAATGGGCAATTACATGGTCTATCGGGTAAGAGAGGGTAATAAAAACACTAGTCTTGCTCAATCTTTAAGAGCAATCCCTCACTAAGAAATAATTATCAAATAGGTAAATCTTACAAAAAAGCCCAACCATTTTTGGTCGGGCTTTAATAACAAAGATTTTAAGAAATTATTTCTTCTTTACTGTAGGTTTTTTAGCTGCTGGCTTTTTTGCAGGCTTAGGTTTAGCCTTAAGACCTGCATTTTTTGCAGCAGTATTACGCTTTGATGATGGTACTGTTCCACGATCAACTCGATTAGAAAATGCAGTGGATTCACCTTTTGCAAGTTTCTTAGCTTGCGATATCCACTCTTCACGATCAATACGACCTTTGAATGAAAGATAGTCATCAACCCAAGTAATAGACTTACGGTTCCAGCTTGCAATTTGATCAAAGTGGAAAATTCCAAGTTTGTTCAAAATGCCTTCGATTTTTGGCCCAATGCCTTTGATCCGTTTTAGATTGTCTTTTTTCCCATCACGGGCCTTATCAAGAGTTGCAGGGCGACCATCAGTTGGAGCAGCAACTGGGGCTGGTTTTGGAGCTTTGGCAACCGCTGCAGCAGGTGCTGCTACAGGTGCTGGTTTTGGCGAAGGCGTTTGAGCAGCTTTTACAACTTTTGGTCTAAAGAGGACGCAACGGAAGAAATATCCTATTAAGCAACCAATTAAGAATGCGACAAGTAGCAAGACAGCTATTTCAATTATATGTGGTAAATTATTTGTCATTTTTTTAAACCCCTATTTAGCGTTAGCTGAACAACTGACCCAGCCAGTTATTACGCCAATTAATAACGCCGCCAAAAGAAAGAGCCAGTACTGACCCACAAGGTAGGAAATTGCATCAATCATAAACTTCTATCCTTAATTTGTTTTTTCATAAACTGAGAAGACAATGCGGCGATTTTTTTGTTTTCCTGCCTCATTATCATTTGTTGCTATAGGCATAGTTTCGCCATAACCAATAGCAAATAAGCGTTTTGCATCTATGCCTCGTTCGCCCAATGCCTTAACCACAGCCTCTGCCCTATCAACTGAGAGAGTTAAGTTTCTGCCTTCACTGCCATCACTATCAGTATGGCCTTGAATGTGAATATCTGACTGAGGGCAGTTATTCATAAGTAATGCAAGATGGCGCAACACTATATCTGACTCTTTTTTCAAAATTGCCTTTCCAACATCAAACAAAATCACATTATTTTGAGCAAACTTACCCACATTTACATTACAGGAATTAATGGACTGCTCTTGGATTTTGACATTTATATTCCAAGCAGATCCATCAGCCAAAGTAGCAATTGGCAATAGAGCATTTTCACGTGCTTCTCCATCTTTTGCTTCTCCAATTAAATACCATTTTTGATCACGATATGATAATTGACCCTTTTCAAGCATTTTTAAAGAACGCAGACCTGTGAACATATTACGGTTAAAGCCAACAGGAGCTGGATAATCTACACTCAAGTTACTTGTTGAGACATTACCTGAAAGCACACCAATATAATTTTGCATCTGAACACTAGGAATGTCGCCATTTAAAATAATGGGCTTTCCCTGATTTAGTGAAGCTACAAAGCGATAGTCAAGCGAAGCAACTGGCTCTGGTTTTGGCTCTGGCTTAGGCTCAGGTTCAGGCTTAGGTTCAGGTTTTGGCTCTGGCCTTTTTTGAACATTTATAACCCATTCATGAGCAACCGTATTACCACGATTTAGAGCATTTGATAAATCATCCATCGAGGCATCTTTTGCCAACATACCAGAAACAAACCAATTATTTCCGTCATATCCAGCAGCTCCATAGTCAAGCGAATTCAGTGCTAATATTGCAGCCATTGCATTTGATCCAAAGCCTTTTGGAGAACCGTTTGCAATTGATGAATTGTCCACTCTTACGCTTCTAGCTAACATATTTTGCATTGTTACATCTGGCGCATGACCAGAAAGTGAAACAGGTGATTTATATGCTTTTGTAGCTTTCCAAGTATATGGATCAGCGGTTGGCACTGGTGGTTTCATTACTTTTATGTCAATGAGCCATTCTTTTATATCAACATTTTTAGCAAATTGTTCTAAAATACTTGCTTTTGCTTGCTCAGATTTAGCAAGGCCAACAAGTGACCATTGCGTGCCGTTATAAGAAGCTCGGCCTTTTTCTAGCTCACCCAATGCAGCAACACTCGCAAGAGTATAGTCTGAAAAATTATCTGGCTCTCCAATTGCAATTGCCATGTTATTACTTGCAACTGATCTTGCTTGCAAAACAAGATATGCTTTTAAACTTTCTTGAGGGGCGTATCCAGATAATGCATAAGCTCCATCATCACCAATTTCAGCTGACCATAAATATGGCGTTGCAGTTGGTATAACCGGTACTGGTGGCGGTGCAACAACAACTGGTGGTGCAACGACAACTGGAGGAGGAGGTGGCGGCGGTGGTGGAGGTGGAGGTGCGCTTACTGCTACATTCCAAGATTTACCAAGTTTTGACTTAACTGCCCCAAGCATTTCTTCAGATGCGGTTTTCCCCTTAATTGCCCAGCCATTCACATCATAAACAACCTCACCTTCATCAAGCAAAGATAAAGTCTCAAGGCCTGAAAGCGCAGTTGCTTCAAAATTATCTGGCTCACCTTTTGCTAAAAGCATTGAGGAGGTTGAACCAGCTAAAATTCCGCTTAATTTATCTGCTGTTTCTTCACTTGGTGAAAAGCCTGAAATGGACACAGAGCCAGTTGCAGATTTCTTTGCAGACCAAATATACGGGTTCTCAATTGGTGGTGTAATATTAATATCACCTATTGTAACTCCAGATGGAAGCCCCGAGCTAAGTGCCTTGGTAAGCCCATCATATGCTTTGCGTGATTTTGCTTGACCTGAGGCTGAAATTTCAAGGTCAGATAGGCTAACCTGACCAACTTCAAAACCATTTAGCTGAGTTAAGGCAAAATCCGTTGCGCCAAGCCATTTTTGTTTATCGGGATAGCCAGCTAATAAACTGATTGAGTTGCTTGATGCACCCGATTTTTTTATCAAAGAATTTTTTATTTCTTCATTTGGCGCACCGCCTGCAAGGCTAATGTTACCAGAATTTATTTTCCCAGAAAAAACATATGGAGAAACAGATGGCAAAAGATCAATAGTTGAACTTACTTCTCGAACTCCTTGGAGATTTTTTATCAAGACTTGGGCTTTTTCTTGCTGCTCGGCATTTTCAGCAGTACCAGAGATTTTTGCATCACGAGAATGAAACTCAACTTTTGCCCAATCATAGCCATTTTCATTTAAAATTGCTTGCGATCTTGCGGTTAAGTCTGCGTTAACTTTTGGTTCAGTGACTAACATTGCGCCCACTGTTCCCAAAACAACGGTCAAAACACCTGGAATTACCCATTTTCTTTTATTCGATCTCATGTAAAGCCCCCAATACAAAATACAACACATAATAGGCAAGCTCTCACCTGCCAATAATTAACTAAGTGTTAACCGTTATTTATATGAATTTCTAGTGTTTTCTATTTTTTTTAAGTTATGTGGACAATTGCCTAAGCATTACAGTGAAGTAACGAGGCTACTTATTAAAACAAAGTCAAAATATTTTAGCTTTAGCTGTCATGCTGAGCAAAGCCGAAGCATCTTGATTTGCGGCAAAGACCCTTCGGCTTCGCTCAGGGTGACAGGGAGGAAAGGTTTTAGGGTGACAATAAACAATACCTGAGTGAAAAAAAGCGAACTCAGAGTAAAAAAAGGCTCGGATTGCTCCGAGCCTTCTTAAATTTAACATTACTTATATAGAGCTTAGAATGATTTAGCAGCTGTATATGTAAGTGTGTATGCGCCAGCAGAGTTGCCACCAGCTG
>JAMONZ010000066.1 GCA_027066315.1 Hyphomicrobiales bacterium | reverse complement strand
TTATTTAAAGTTTGTAACGATGCCTTTTTCTTTTTTCACCTTGAGCTAAATCCATCTAATCCTGAACGCTAACAGCTTGTAGAACTAAAAAACAATACCCTATTTTAATGGCGCTGGTTTGTAGAGCAAAGCAGCTAACTTCTGACCATGTTTCTTATATCTCCCTGCCATCGCTTATTCATTTTATGTTGTCTTGAGTAAGCATCAAGACACAAAAAAACCCCACGAGGAGAGGCGTGGGGTTTTATATTTAGTAATATACAGATTTTATGCGCTTTGTGAAAAACTTCCTTCATCAGGTTCGCGTAAAACATAACCACGACCCCAAACAGTTTCGATGTAATTTGTGCCATCAGTTGCAACGGCAAGTTTTTTGCGTAATTTGCAGATGAAAACATCAATAATTTTTAGTTCTGGCTCGTCCATGCCGCCATATAGGTGGTTTAAGAACATTTCTTTTGTAAGTGTAGTGCCTTTACGAAGAGAAAGAAGCTCAAGCATTTGATATTCTTTGCCGGTGAGGTGAACACGTTGCCCTGCAACTTCAACAGTTTTTGTATCAAGGTTAAGTGCCAAATCACCAGTGTTGATGATAGATTGTGCATGCCCTTTTGAACGGCGCACAATGGCGTGAATGCGAGCAACTAATTCATCTTTATGGAATGGTTTAGTCATATAGTCATCTGCGCCAAAGCCAAGACCACGAACTTTATCTTCAATTCCAGCAAGACCAGAAAGAATAAGAACAGGTGTTTGAATTTTCGCAACTCTTAAAGTGCGCAATACTTCATAGCCACTCATGTCTGGCAAGTTCAAATCTAATAAAATTATGTCATAGTCATAAAGTTTACCAAGATCAGCACCCTCTTCGCCTAAATCTGTAGTATAGACGTTAAAACTTTCCGATTTAAGCATTAGCTCGATGCTTTGAGCTGTTGCGCTATCATCTTCAATTAAAAGTACCCGCATTATATTCCCCTAAAATTATCGTTCCTTACTGGAACATTGCAAACGCATAATATTTCTATGCATTTAAACCGAACCCTACTAGGTATGATTCGAAACTAACTACAAATAGTTAACAAAGTTTAATTCATCTTTGCAATAAGTAAATAATTATAACCCCAATATATATTAACTATTTGAAATATAAAAGAAAAAATAATTCATCTTTCTTAATGTTTTAGGTTAAAAAAGAATTATAACTGACTCTTTTGACTCAAAGAAAGCAATTATATTGATTTTTTTAAGGAAAGATTTTGGCTGTGAATTATTTTAGCTAATAAAAGGTAAATAACGCTTTTTCCTTAATGTTAGGTTACTATTCACTATAAATGATTCGAGAAACCATTCATTTAGGAGGTAATATGGACATAAAGCCGCTTACTGCTGAAATTGATGCAATTGATGAGATTGAGGTGTTTGGACGGGTTAAATCCGTACAAGGGCTTTTGATTGAAGTAGTGGGGCCAGTGCGTGAGTTACGGGTTGGCGGGCGAGTTTCGATTGAAACTCGAAATGAAAACAAACTAGCCGCTGAGATTATTGGTTTTAGGGACGGCCGCGCCCTTTGTCTTCCTTTTGGGCCATTAGAGGGTGTGCGTTTGGGTTGTAAGGCAATATTTTTTGCTCATGATGGTGCGGCCTATCCTTCGATGGACTGGTTGGGTCGAGTTGTGAATGCTAATGGCGAAGCAATTGATGATAAAGGTGCTTTAGCACGAGGTGAAAAAGCCTATTCGCTAAAAAATACACCGCTTCCCGCTCATGATAGGGAAAGA
>JAMONZ010000065.1 GCA_027066315.1 Hyphomicrobiales bacterium | reverse complement strand
CTCAAACTATCTTTTATTTGCGACAATTCTTCAAATACTTCGATGATATAATCAGCATGAGATTGGGTATAGACACGCCGTGGAATTGCTAGTCGCACAAGTTCCATCGCTGCTGCTGTTTCGCTTCCATCTGGGTGTTTACCAAACATCACTGTGCCAATTTCACAACCTCTTATTCCGCCCATCTCATAAAGCGCAACTGCCAACGCTTGCCCCGGATATTGCAGTGGGGGAATATGCTTTAACCACGCCTTGGCATCAATAAAAACTGCATGCCCACCAGCGGGTTTGACAACAGGCACACCAATAGCATCTAGTCGCTCAATAATATATTCATTGGTGCGTACCCGATAGCGCAAATAATCCTCATCAATTATTTCTTTTAACCCTTGCGCAATTGCATCAAGGTCACGCCCAGCTAAACCACCATAAGTTGGAAAACCCTCGGTTTGGATTAGTTTAACCCGTGCATTTTGTGCCAACTCGTCATCATTAAGCGCAAGCCAGCCACCAATATTTGCAAAAGCATCTTTTTTGGCACTCATGGTCATGCCATCAGCATCGACAAACATATCTCGCACAATATCTTTAATTGATCGATCACCCTGCCCCGTTTCACGCTGTTTGATGAACCATGCATTTTCAGCAAACCGACAAGCATCAATAATAAAAGGCACACCATGCGAGTGAGCAATTGCTGCACATGACTTAATATTTGCAAGTGAAACTGGCTGCCCGCCGCCTGCATTATTCGTAATTGTAATCATTACACAAGGCACATTGCCCTTATGCTCAACTAAAAAACTCTCCAGCTTTTCTAAATCAATATTGCCCTTAAACGGGTGCAAGTTGTTAGGGTCTTTCCCCTCAACAATCACCAAATCATGCGCTTTTGCCCCTGTGGCTTCAATATTGCCTCGAGTAGTGTCAAAATGATTATTTGATGGAATATGCTTTCCTTCTCCACCAAGCATAGAAAATAATATAGCCTCCGCCGCCCTGCCCTGATGAGTTGGGATAATATGTTTGAAATCCATCAAATTACGAACTGCATTTTCAAACCTTAAAAATGATGGCGAGCCGGCATAGCTTTCATCACCATTCATAACTGCCGCCCATTGCGCACTAGACATGGCGGACGTGCCAGAATCTGTAAGTAAATCAATAATTACATCGTCGGATTTTATCGAGAATAAATTATAATGGTTTTGAGCCAATAATGCTTTGCGCTCTTCATGAGTGGTAAAGCGAATAGGCTCAACAGATTTAATGCGAAAAGGCTCTATAATAGTCTTAAAATTAGTCTGAAAGTTATTTTTCATGGGGGCAACTCCAATATCCATTACCCCAAATGACCATCATAACAGGGGCTGATACGCTACGGTTGCCAACAAAAAACTGCCGACCGCGTTCAGCGCCCAAATCAATAAATATAGGCTAGGTGAAAAATCTGGATACGGCAAGTGTTCAAAAAAATTATATTTAATGTATCTCAAAAATATGTTTTAATATCTACAACTTAAAAGGAAGGGCGATTCTATGTTAGGCTGGGAAATTTTCAAAAAATCAATTACGCAAATATTTTATAATTTTGCTGATGCAATTAAATTAACTGGTCTGCTTTGGCTAGCCTTGCAAGGATCTGCAATTATTCTTGCTTATTTTATGATTGGGAAGTTTTCTCTTAATCAATATGATTATGATGGAACTGGTGACATTCCTGAAAATTTTGGCGCATATTTTCTAGCTATAGCTATTATTCTGATTTTATATTCAATAGTTGCACCTTGGATAGCCGTCTTATGGCATCGTTTTATGCTTTTAAATGAACAATCCAACTCAAATATCCCTAGCTGGAAAGGAGGGCTGATTTGGAAATATCTTCTTAAATCGATAAAAGTTACCCTCATCTTATTTCTTATTATTGTGCCGCTAGGTCTTATTGCTGGGGTAATTGCTGGAATGTCAGGATCATTAGCTTTTTTTGAACTCTATGGCACTTTCTTTTTTATACTGATAGCCACTTATTTCTTTTTACGTATAGGTCTGGTTTTGCCTGCGGTTGCGCTAGGAGGAAATATGACAATAAAAGAATCATGGAAGAAAACAAAAACAGTCAATGGAGGCATTTTTATAGCAAGTATATTGCTTACAATTTTTAGCTCGATTATGCAATTTTATGCCTTTTTCCCAAACGCCAATATTTTACAAAATCAATTTATAATGCCTATTCTTGATTTTTTCACTGGCTGGATAGGCTTAATGCTCGGTATATCAATTTTAACCACGCTTTATGGTCATTTAGTTGATGGGCGTGAGCTTTAGACTTCAAACTCCAGCTGGGATCGCAAAAATTAGCACAATTATAGCCAAGACTATTCCTGCGCTATAGGTAATTAAACGTAATAAATTAACCTTTGAGTGCCCGCCAATAATTGCCAAAACCGCTTGCAGGCTTTGCAAACCATAGTAAAGAATAAATGCCTTTGAAGCGAGGGTGATTATCTGGAAAATATCTGAACTCCAAATGACTGCTAAAGCGGCAATTGTTGATATTGCATAACCCCAGCGTAGGTCAAATTTCTGCCCCAAACTCTCTTTTAGCAAGCCGCCCGAACCATTCATATCAGCAACTGCGGCTGAGAGTTGCGATGCCATTGCAGCAGCGATTAACAAAGGCGCAATTAAAATTCCTACAGGCATTAGCAAATCAATAATAGCAGTTTCGCCGCCAGTTACGGGTAATTCACCAGTAAAATATCTTGTTGAAAGTAAAATAAATACTACATAAATTACTGTTGAAATCCATTGCGACCATCGCATTGTTTTAACTCGAGTTTTGGCATCATAAGCATGACCCAAATAGCGTGAAGTTTCAAAACCCTGCACTAAAATTATTAAGCCGAGTAATATTTGCAACTCTTCTTTGCCCATTGTATGAGCCAGTTCAGGCCAAGCAAAATCACCTGCTTTAAAATCTGCTACACTCACCACAAAAATTGCAACACATAACCCCAAAATTACCGATAGTTTAAAACCAACAGAATATTCTTCAATTTTTTCAAGCATGTTTAACCCCTTAAACACCCCCAACAACCCAAGCGTAATTAACACCACCGAGGTTAGTGTTTTAATCCAAATTTCATCGGTGATATTAATTCCTCTAAGCGCAAAGGCTGAAAATAAGTTTAGGTAAAAAGCAATGGAAATAAAATAGGCTAACACCAAAGAAAACTCTGAAAAACGCTCAAGTATAAGAGTTTTCTTAGATGGGTTTTTTGCTATCAAGGGCTCAACATGTATAATATTATGGCGAATAACTGAGCCGTAAATATAGCCAATTAAACAAAGGCCAAACATAGCAGCAAATGCCCAACGCCCCGATGTGTGCGCCAAAATTGGCCCTGAAACTAAAAAACCTGAGCCAATGATTGAGGCCAAAGGGGTGACTGTTGCTCGCCATTTATCCCACTTAATTAGGCGTGGCTGGAATAAAATTATTAACCCAATTAGCGTGCCAATAACTAATGCATAATCACCTAAGCCCATTATGACAGCACTGTTTTATATTGCTTAACCGCTTCATCAAACCCCACAAGCAATGCATCAGCGGTTATGCCATGTCCAATTGAAACTTCGGCTAAATCTGGCACTGCTTCAACAAAAGCTGGTAAATTTTCTAAAGTTAGGTCATGACCTGCATTAATTTTTAGCCCAGCAGCATTTGCAGCTCTTGCAGTTACGCCAAGGCGTTGCAAGTGATGTTGAGCGTTTGGTGAATTTGGCAAACTTGCCCCATATGGCCCTGTGTAAAGTTCCACTCTGTCCGCCCCAACTTCTTTTGCATCTGGCGGCAGATTTGGGTCTTCATCAATAAAAAGACTTGTGCGAATATTAAGTGCTTTCATTCGGTTTATAGAGGCTTTTAATAGGCTAAAATTTACATCAATATCCCAGCCATGATCTGAGGTTAATTGCTCAGGGTCATCGGGCACAAATGTCACCTGATGTGGTTTTACTTTTTCTACCAATTGCAAAAAATCTTCGCTTGGATAACCTTCGATATTAAACTCTGCATCTGGAAAATTTTTTAACAACTCACTTAAATCCGCCACATCGCGTTTACGAATATGACGCTCATCAGGGCGTGGATGAACAGTTATTCCAGCAGCTCCTGCCTGCAATACCAGCCGAGCAATTCCAGTTACACTAGGCCAGCCAATATCCCGCCGATTTCGTAACATCGCTACTGCATTGAGGTTTACCGAAAGTTTTGTCATTTGTTGCCTGCTGATTCTTTACCCTATAAATAGGGTAACTATAGATAATGAATCTATTTTTTCTAGTAAAATTTAAATTTATGCCTTCTGAATAGCACAGCAGGATACAAGCAAAATCTTAGGCATGTTGTTCAGTATCAAGGTTTTACTCGAAGCACGTATTCTTATACCTGCGAGAGGGAAACCGCTGATAATGGATTACAGGACTAAGATTTTTTTACATTTTGTCTGAGCCACGAGATATTGCAGCCATTCCTGTTCTTACCACTTCTACTAGCCCAAGCGGAACCATTAGAGCAATAAATTGCTCTATTTTTGTTGGCCTGCCTGTAATTTCAAATACAAAACTTTCAATAGATGCGTCAACAACTTGCGCACGAAATGCCTCTGCTAGCCTTAGGGTTTCTACCCTATTCTCTCCAGTTCCTGCAACTTTTACTAAAGCTAATTCACGCTCTAACGATTTACCCTCTTGAGTTAAATCATGCACTTTATGCACTGCAACAACTCGCTCTAATTGTAGCTTTATTTGTTTTAATACTTTTGGGCGAGCAACGCTAACAATGGTTATGCGGCTTAGGCCTTTTTCATGCTCTGTTTCTGATACTGTTAGGCTATCAATATTAAACCCACGAGCCGAAAATAGACCAGCAATTCGTGCTAAAATCCCTGGCTCGTTATCAACTAAAACCGAAAGAGTGTGTCTTTCTGGTTCTGCCGTTGGTTTAGTAATAAAATATGCCGAACCACTTGGTTGAAGATTATCAATCATGTTTTTTCTCCATCAAAACTCTAAACTAGAATTTTGCCCTTCTCATCAATTACATTTCCAATATCTTTTGTATCGGGTAAAATCATCTCATTATGTGCTTTGCCAGATGGTATCATCGGTAGGCAATTTTCTTCTTTGCTTACTCGGCAATCAAATAAAACTGGCCCATCAAAATCAAGCATTTCTTTAATTGCATCATCTAATTTTGCAGGATCATCACAACGAATACCCTTGCCGCCCATTGCTTCTGCTAATTTTACAAAATCTGGTAAACTCTCAGAATAAGATTGCGAATAACGAGAACCATGCAACAACTGCTGCCATTGGCGCACCATGCCCATATATTCATTATTAAGAATGAAGATTTTTATTGGCAGGCGGAATTGAACAGCCGTTGAAAATTCTTGCATTGTCATCTGCACCGAAGCCTCGCCCGCAATGTCAATAACAGTTGCATCAGGGTGCGCCACTTGCACGCCAACCGCCGCTGGCAAACCATAGCCCATTGTGCCTAAACCGCCTGATGTCATAAAGTGGTTTGGTTTTTCAAACGGAAAATATTGCGCTGCCCACATTTGATGCTGGCCAACTTCTGTGGTGATATAAGTATCACGCTCTTTTGTAGCTTTTGCCAAACGTTGAATTGCAAATTGTGGTTTGATAATTTCATCACTATTTTCATAACGAAGCGATTTCACATCACGCCATTTATCTATTGTTTTTAACCAAGGAGCAATTTCGCCTGTTCGACTTTGATTAGATTTCTCACGCCAAAGCCTAATCATTTCTTCTAATACTCGATTACAATCACCAATGATTGGCAAATCAACATGCACAGTTTTGCCAATTGAGGAGGGATCTATATCAACATGGATTTTTATTGAATCAGGAGAAAAGGCATCAAGACGACCCGTAATTCTATCGTCAAATCTTGCGCCAATACAAATCATTAAATCGCAATCATGCATAGCCATATTTGCTTCATAAGTGCCATGCATGCCTAGCATTCCAAGCCATTTATCATTTGATGCTGGAAAAGCCCCAAGCCCCATTAATGTTGAAGTTACTGGAAAACCGCTAAGCTCAACAAGTTCACGCAAATTCTCACTTGCCTCAACGCCAGAGTTTATTACCCCACCACCAGTATAAAAAATTGGCTTTTTGGCTTTAAGCATCAAATCAACAGCGGCTTCAATCGCACCTAAATCACCATTTAAATGCGGCTTATAACTTTTGTGCGAAGTAGCATTGGCAGGTTTATAATATTCACCTAGCGCAAATTGAACATCTTTTGGAACATCAACAACCACAGGCCCTGGGCGACCAGAAGAAGCAATATAAAATGCCTCATGCAAAATGCGGGGTAGATCTTCAATTTTTTTAACCAGATAATTATGCTTGGTGCAATTGCGAGTGATGCCAACCGTATCACATTCTTGAAAAGCATCTGAGCCAATTAATGGAGTTGGAACTTGCCCCGTTATGCAAACCATTGGGATTGAATCTAGTAATGCATCGGTTAATCCAGTCACTGCATTAGTAGCCCCTGGCCCAGAGGTTACAAGCACAACGCCGACCTTGCCAGTTGAGCGGGCGTAACCCTCTGCCATATGGGTTGCGCCTTGTTCGTGGCGAACCAAAATATGCTTGATTTCATCTTGTTGAAAAATCGTATCATAAATTGGCAAAACAGCACCACCTGGATAGCCGAATATATGTTCAACATTTTGATCTTTTAACGCTTTTATTATCATCTCTGCGCCAGTCATTTCCTTACTCATTTTCATTTCCCATTTTGAAATAATATAAACTTTTAACTCAACCAATAAAAAAGGCTCCAAAAGGAGCCA
The DNA here is from genome assembly GCA_027066315.1 of Hyphomicrobiales bacterium. GTDB lineage: Bacteria > Pseudomonadota > Alphaproteobacteria > Rhizobiales > Devosiaceae > S141-66. The sequence goes on along the minus strand of JAMONZ010000065.1, from coordinate 1,935 downwards.
GAATGTGCGCATCATCTCTCGTGAGAATATTACTATCTCACGACACCAATGCGCCCCATAACCACCACAATAAATCTAACCATCATCGGTCTATCCTTTAAAAATCTTGGACTAATTGTTATTAGGGTTATTGCAATAGGTCAAGAGGCAAAATGATTGCACCTAAAAACTTAACACTGCCAACCCCATTCTCAGCCTATCCACTCCCAATCTTTCATTCTTTTTCTAAACCATGTGCGTTGGCGTTTTGCATATTGACGAGTTGCAATGATTGATTTTTCTATCGCCTCTTGGCTTGAAATATCATTTGCCAACATAGCAGAAATTTGCTGCACCCCTATTGCCTTCATTGCTGGCAAGGAGGCATCAAGTTCTAAAGCCAAAAGGGATTTAACTTCTTCAACTGCCCCTTCACTCATCATATTTTTAAAACGATTTGCAATTCGCTCATTTAACAAATCACGATCTGGGTTTAATAAAATTTTCTCTACCTGATAGTCATCTAATAAACCCACCTGCCCCTGCTTTTGCCAATAGGCAAGTGATTTCCCCGTTGCCTCTAAAACAGACAAGGCTCTGACCAGCCTTTGCCTATCTGGCTCAAGCAATATACCCGCCATTAAAGGATCTCTTTTTTGAAGTATTTCAAATCGCTGCTCTCGACTTAATGGTGCAATCTCATCTTCTACTGAGGCAACAATTTCTTTGGCAATTGGGGGAACATTGGTGAACCCATCAAGCAAAGAAGAAAAATATAAACCAGTTCCACCAACAAAAATTAATGGATATTGGCTATTTTCTTGCTCTTTTAGCAAGTTTTGAGCTGAGCGAAACCACTCACCAGTTGAAAAGCGGACTGAGGGGGGAATATCGCCATAAAGTCTATGCTGAGCTTGTTCTAGATCTTTGGGTTGCGGACGTGCGCTCAAAACATTTAAAACATCGTATACTTGCATTGAATCAGCATTGATGATTATCGCTCCAGTGTCTTTTGCCTTTTCAATTGCCAATGCAGACTTGCCGCTGGCCGTTGAACCAGCTATCAGAACCACATGTTTTTTTTCTGAGGTGTTTTTCATGTCTATTCTTTGCCTAATTTCTAACTCAAACGATATGGCACTTACTTCTTTAATGGTGCAAGAAGTTCAAGCGCAAACTGGCGGCGAAATAAATTGGCTAGCGCAAAAAATCGCCTGTGAAATTATAACGCCTTCTGCCCCCAATGCAATTGATTTAGCACGTCAAACATTAGCAGACCAGCCCATTGATATTGCAATTGTTCCAAAAGAGAACCGGCGTAAAAAACTTCTCATCGCTGATATGGATAGCACCATGATAAATGAAGAATGTATTGACGAATTGGCCGATGCATTGGGGCTTAAATCAAAGGTTGCAGAAATTACTGCATTAGCGATGAATGGTGAATTAGACTTTTCTCAAGCTCTTGATACTCGTGTTGCCTTGCTTAAGGGGCTAGACATTACCACCATAGAAGAAGTGCGCCGTGAACGCATAACTCTTGCTTTGGGTGGACGTGCGCTTGTGCATACCATGAAAGCCTACGGCTCGCACACCGCACTTATTTCTGGCGGATTTAGTATTTTTGCAGATTATATAGCCAAAAGAATTGGCTTTGATGAGGCAATAGCTAATCAACTTGAATTTACTGGTGAAAAACTTACTGGCACAGTTTCAAAGCCAATCATTGATGCAAAGGCAAAACTTGCTAGATTGCAAACACTTACAAAAGAGCTAAAAATTCCTTTGGAGCAAACCCTTGCAGTAGGTGATGGAGCAAATGATTTACCAATGATACAAGCAGCAGGCTTAGGCGTTGCTTTGCATGCAAAACCAAGTGTTGCTGCCAAGGCTCAAGTCAAAATAAATCACGGCGACCTCACCGCCCTGCTCTATTTACAGGGATATAATGAAGAC
>JAMONZ010000064.1 GCA_027066315.1 Hyphomicrobiales bacterium | reverse complement strand
GTATGATGGGGGGCATGGGCGGCACAATGCCAAAAGCTGGAGCAGGCATGCCCGACATGGCAAATATGGATCCTGTTCAACTTGAGCGTATGGCACAAGAAATGGGCATTGACCCAAATATGCTAAATCAAGCAGCACCAAAAGATATAACTGATGACTTGCCCACAGATTTCAAAAAACTAGAAAAGAAAACACCCCAATTACCTCTATTTGGCAAACCACGCTTCCCCGGACTACCCGGACTTGGTGGCTCACTAAACAAAAAGAAATAATCAACTTTAATCAAACTAACTTTTTATAAAACAAGGAAATAACTAAAATGGCTATAAAAATTCGTCTTGCTCGTGCTGGCTCAAAAAAACGCCCATATTACCACGTAGTAATTGCTGATGTTCGCTCTCCACGTGATGGCCGCTTCATCGAACGTGTTGGCTCATATAACCCAATGCTTCCAAAAGATAGCGAAGATAGAGTAAAAATTGATGTTGAGAGAGTGAAGCATTGGCTTTCAGTTGGCGCACAAGCTACAGATCGTGTTGCTCGTTTTCTTGATGCTGAAGGCCTTCTAAAACGTGAAAAACGCAACAACCCTAAAAAGGGCGAACCTGGCGCAAAAGCAAAAACCCGTGCTGAAGAAAAAGCTCAAGCAGCAGAAGACGCAAAAGCTGCGGCAGAAGAAGCTGCAAATGCACCAGCTGAAGTTACTGAAGAAGCAAAAGCTGAATAAATGCCTGATATTGTAAATTCAGATAAAAATCTTGTTCTCATGGGTCGCATTGGTGCGGCTCATGGGATTAAAGGCTCGATCAGAGTGAAAAGTTTTACTGCTGATATGCTTGAGCTTGGAAAATATGGCGCATTGCATGATAAAAACAATAATAGCTATACGATAAAAAATATCCGCCCTCAAAAAAGCATGACTATTGTGCGCTTTAACGAAATTACATCTCGTGAAGAGGCTGAAAAACTCAACGGTATAGAATTATTCATTGCAAGAGAAAAACTACCCACTAATTTAGAGGCAGAAGAATTTTATATCCAAGACCTTGTAGGTTTAAACGTGCTTGATATGTCCGATAAAATAATTGGAAGAATAATTGATATGCCAAATTTCGGGGCTGGAGACTTGGTTGAAGTTGCGCCTTTAATAGATGGTGTAGATGATGACAAAACATATTATCTAGCGTTTACTAAGGCTAATATTCCAGTGATTGATTTTGAAAATAATTTCATCAAAATCAACCCACCTATTGAAATAAGTGAAAATGACATAAAGGTCGATGATGAGCAGAGTAGCGAATAAACCGTTCGCAGCTTCAATCATCACTTTGTTTCCAGAAGTTTTTCCTGGAACGCTAGGAACTTCGGTCATTGGGCGTGGATTGAGAGAAAATCTTTGGACACTTCAAACCACAAATTTACGAGACTTTGCTTTTGATAAACACCGCTCAGTTGATGACACACCAGCAGGCGGCGGAGCTGGTTTGGTGCTTAGGTCTGATGTGTTAGCTAAGGCGATAGATTTCGCCTCGCCAAAAGATGATACCCGCCCACGTTATTTATTAAGCCCTCGTGGCAAGCCATTAACTCAAAAGCTAGCCCATGAATTAAGCCATGAAGATGGTGTAATTTTAGTTTGCGGCCGCTTTGAGGGTATTGACCAAAGGGTAATAAAAAGCCGAAACTTAATCGAAATCTCTATTGGTGATTATGTGTTAGCGGGCGGCGAAGTAGCGGCAATGGTAATGTTAGAAGCCATTGTGCGCTTAATTCCCAATGTGCTTGGCTCAAGCCTTAGCCATCAAGACGAGAGCTTTGAAAATGGCTTGCTTGAATATGACCAATATACCAGACCAATAGAATTTGAAGGGCAGACAATCCCAAAGATTTTAACCTCAGGCAATCATAAAAAAATAGCAAAATGGCGAGAAGAGAATAGCCAAAATTTAACTAAAAAACGCCGCCCTGATTTATTAAAGAAATAACAATACTCAACAAGCAAAATTCTATTTCACAAAACCAATAATATCACGCACTTCTTTCATGGTTTCCTTTGCAATCACTGATGCCCGCTCTGCACCATCTCGTAAAATATCCTCAATCTGTTTGGGATCATCAAGATAGCGTGCCATTTCTTTATTCATTGGAGCAAGTTTTGCAACCGCAAGTTCTGCCAAAGCAGGCTTGAAAACACCAAAGCCTTGTCCGCCAAATTCGCTTAATATATCGCTTTTTGATCGCCCTGACAGAGCGGCAAATATTCCAACCAGATTTTTAGCTTCTGCACGGCCTTCCAACCCAGCTATCTCACTTGGCAATGGCTCTGGATCAGACTTTGCTTTTTTTATTTTTTTAGCAATTTTATCTGCATCATCGGTAAGCGAAATTCTTGATAATTCAGATGGATCAGAAGATGACATTTTTTTGCCTCCATCACGAAGCGACATAATGCGAGCGGCCTCCCCAGCAATTAATGGCTCGGTAATTGGAAAAAATTCCACCCCAAAATCATTATTAAATTTTGCTGCAATATCACGAGTTAACTCAAGATGTTGCTTTTGATCGTCCCCAACCGGCACATGCGTTGCTTTATAAAGTAAAATATCCGCCGCCATTAGAGCAGGATAGGCGAAAAGGCCAAGCGAGGCCTTCTCTGCATTTTTGCCAGCCTTGTCTTTAAATTGTGTCATGCGGCTCATCCAGCCCATTCGAGCAACGCAATTAAAAACCCAAGCCAATTCTGCATGCTCAGCCACTTGACTTTGATTAAAAATTATCGATTTTTTAGGATCAATCCCCGCCGCCAAATAAGCTGCTGCAACTTCTAGCGTCGATTTATGTAATTTTTTAGGGTCTTGAAACACCGTAATTGCATGCATATCAACCACACAATAAATGCAATCATGGCTTTCTTGCAGTGGCACAAACCGCTTTATTGCCCCAAGATAATTGCCTAGATGCAAATCACCCGATGGTTGAATTCCTGAAAACACACGATCTTTAAAAGTCATTATTAAATCCTAAAATTTATCTTTTGAGTTTATTGAAGCAATAATTATAAAAATTCAACCAGCTTTTTTAAAAGCCATTAAGATTTGGGTTAAATCCTGCACCTTAGAAAAATGAATAGCTATAAAATATAAGCCCATTCCAAAACTAATCACCCCACCAAGAGCCACGGCCTGCAACAAAAAACCATTTTGCCTTGAAAGATATTGGTCAAATATAAATGCTAACCCTAGCAACAAAGCAGTAAGCGCAATCGAGATAAAAATAATTTTTAAATATTCATAAAAATGATGTTTTGAAACCTTAAAATGCCCACGTTTAAATAGCGTAATGCTTAATAAAATTAAATTACTCCACGCCGCTATTGTTGTAGCAATAGCAATTCCAACATGTTGCAAAATAGGAAATAACACTAGGCTAAGGGTTATATTTATTACAACTGAAATAATTGCAAAATAGGTTGGGGTTTTTGTATCTGAGCGAGCAAAAAACCCTGGCTGAAATAATTTAATCAACACAAAAGCTGGCAGGCCAAAAGAAAAGGCCACCAAAGCGTTTGATGTTAAAATTGTTGCTTGAGCATCAAAAACTCCTCGCTCAAAAAGAGTAGAGATTATTGGGTGAGCAAGCGCAATTAAACCAGCCGTTGCAGGCAAGGTAAGCAATAGTGCAAAATGCATTGATTGATCCATGCTCTTTTGTGCCAACTCATCTCGCCCCCCCTTTAAGTGACGAGATAATTCAGGCAGTAAAACCACCCCAATTGCAATGCCAATTAATCCAAGCGGCAGTTGGTAAAGCCTATCAGCATAATAAAGAATAGAAATTGCCCCCCCAGCCGTTGAGGCAATGATTGTGCCGATAAAAAGATTTATCTGAGTAACACCACCGCTTAAAATTACAGGCAATGCCAAAAACCAAAATTTCTTTACGTCTTTGTCCAAGCGTGGACGCACAAATTTTGGAGACATGCCCATTTTTTTCACTGCCCAATAAACCAAAGCAAATTGCGCTATTCCGCCAATAAAAATTGCAATAGCCAACCAAAAACTGGCGTTTTTTGGATCAGTAGCACTGAAAAAGACTAGCACAATTAAAAAGCCAATCATGATAATATTTAACATTACTGGCGCAAATGCTGCCGCCAAAAACTTACCCATTCCATTAAGAATTGCCCCGTATGCCGCCATTAAAGACATGGCCATTAAATAGGGAAAACAAATACGGGTTAGCAAAACGCTAAATTCAAATTTTTCTTTATTTTCAACAAAACCAGGGACAAAAAGTCGCATTAGGCTTGGCATAAAAATCTCTGCCAAAATTGTTAAAACCAATAAAACCACTGCCAGCCACGAGATAATTCTACCAGCCAATAACCTAGCCTCTTCCTCTCCTTTTTTTTCTAATACTTGCGCAAACATAGGGATAAAGGCAGCATTAAACGCCCCTTCAGCAAAAATTCTTCGAAACAAGTTTGGAAAGCGAAAAGCTGCAAAAAAAGCATCTGCCGCCAAACCTGTTCCCAGCACACTTGCCATTAAAATATCACGCACAAAGCCCAATATTCTAGACAAAAGCGTCATTGCCCCAACATTAAAAAAATTCTTATAAAGGCTCATATAATCTCACCGCTATTTTGCCTTTTTTTGTTGTGCCTCAAGCACCTCAATCAAACGATCATGAATTCGCTGCTGCCTTGCTTTTGCTTCTATTTTTGACCCTGTTAAGTCTGTAACATAAAAAACATCAACCGCCTTTTCACCATAGGTAGAAATATGCGCCGAACCAATGGTTAAATTAAGATCGGATATTTCAAATGTTAAATCACGCAACAAGCCAGTTCTATCAAGCCCAGAAACCTCAATCACTGTAAACTTGTTTGATAAACTATTAGAAATTAAAACTTCTGCTGGCACAACAAATGGCTTTAACCTACGATTAAGCCGAGTATCACCTCTTATTTCACGGTTTAAATATCGCTTACCTTGCAATAATTCTTGTACAGTTTGCACAATACGATGAGCGCGTACTTTTTCATCTTCATCAGATGCAAAAGCTCGCCTGAGTTGAAAACTATCCAATGCTTGGCCATCACGCATTGAAACAATTTGCGCCCCAACAATTGAAGCCTCGGCCATTGTACACGCCCCAGCAATTAAACTTAATAGTCTTGGGTGATCGGTCGTATAAAATGATATTTCAGTAATTTGCTCAAATGACTTTACCTGAGTTGAGCCACAAAAGGCTTTTTTTGCCTGATCTGATTGTTTTATCATATCAGCGTGTTTTACCTGCTGATCGAGATCTGAGCGCAACCAATATGGCTTATAATGACGCTTTTGATAAACTTCAAACTCTTCATCACTCCACTCGTTTAACTGCTCTCTTAAGGCCAGTTTTGCTCTCTCAATCCTATCACTTTGAGAAATCTGAGAATGACCACCAGATAATAAAGGCTCGGTTGCATAATATAGCGCACGTAATAATGAGCCTTTCCAGCCCGTCCAAACCCCAGGTCCTACAGCTCGAATATCACAAGCGGTTAATATCATTAATAAAGCTAGCCTGTTTGGGCTTTGTACAATATCTGCAAAATTCTTAGCCGTCGTTGGGTCTTGAATATCACGAGATTGAGCAACTTCACTCATTAACAAATGGTTTTCAACCAACCAAGTAACCGTTTGCGTTTCAGCAGCTGTTAAACTTAAGCGTGGGCAGAATTTTTTAGCTATTTTCGCCCCAGCAATTGAGTGATCCTCATCTCGCCCCTTTGCAATATCGTGTAAAAATAACGCCACATAAAGCAATTTAACATCACTTAAAGTCGGCAATAACTCATGCGTTAGGGGTAGGTCTTTTTTTAACTCACCTAAGGCAATAGATGCCATAACTCCAACCGAGCGAATAAGATGTTCATCAACAGTATAATGATGATACATATTAAATTGCATCATAGCGACGACCTTGCCAAATTCAGGCACAAAGCGACCAAGCACCCCACTTTCATTCATTCTTCGCAAAACCCGCTCAACTGTTTTTGGCGAGGTTAAAATCTCTAAGAAATATTGATTTGCCTGTCTGTCATTTCGCAAATCTTTATTGATATATTTTAATGATCTTGTGAGCGACTTAAAAGCCTCTGGGTGAAATAATAAATCTTCTTTTCCAACAAGCCAAAATATTTTTATAATATTTAGTGGATTTGTTTCAAAACTATTTTTTTTAGCTAGATTTATTCGCCCTCTCTCAAGTATGAAATCTGGTTGATTGCGGATTTTTTTACGTCCACTATGTGTAAAGCCCTCTAGCACTCTGCCCATTAAATCATCTTTTTTAGCATAAGAAAATTCTAATAAAGAGCAAAAAACTCGCGTTAAATCTCCAATATCTTTCGCAACCAAAAAATATTTTTTCATAAACCGCTCAACCCCAAGCATTGAGTTTTCATCGCCCAAATTTGAGCTTTTATTAAACCCAAGCCGCTTTGCTAATTCTGGTTGCACATCAAATGTAAGAGTTTCATCAGCCCGATTGGTCAAAAAGTGCAAATGAGAGCGAACCGCCCATAAAAAATCCTCTGATTTTTCAAATATTTTAAGCTCATCATTACTAAAAACACCCTTATCAACTAAACCCTTATTAGACTTTACTTGATAGAAATATTTCCCAATCCAAAAAAGGGTATTTAAGTCACGCAACCCCCCTTTGCCCTCTTTAACATTTGGCTCAACAACATAGCGGGTATTACCCATTCTAATGTGACGTTGATCACGCTCAAGCAATTTTGCGGCAATAAATTCAGGCCCGCTATTGGCCATTACCTCATTTCTAAAACGCAATATAAGAGTTTCAAACAATTTCATATCACCAATGATATATCGTGCCTCAAGGGTGGCTGTGCGAACAGTCATGTCGCTCTTGCTCATCTTAATACACTCATCAAGCGTTCGCACCGCTTGACCAACTTTTTGACCTATATCCCAAAGCATATATAAAATATATTCAACAATTTGCTCATTGCGCTCTTTGTCTGCCATGCTTTGTTTTGAGGGTAAAATAAAAAGCAAATCAATATCTGACCCAGGGGCTAATGTTGCACGCCCATATCCACCAACGGCTGCCAAAGTGACAACATAATCAGTTTTATTCTCATCTATTGGGAAAACATATTTTGTAGCAAAAATATAACAAGCACGAACAATTTCATCTTGAGCCAAAGAAATATTATTAGCGCATTCATAGCCTTTATTTGTTTTTAACAATTGCTCTTGAGCAGTATCGTGGGCATTTTTGAGTATTATTTTTAAGTGAGCTAAAAACACTGATCTAGCTTTATTGCTAGAGGGTTTTTCATCATTAAGCGTTTCTATCACCTCATCAACAATCATTGTCGCCGATTGTATAGTAAAACCACTTTTTTGTTTTTCTTGTTTAGTGGGTTTTGCCATCGTGAGCCTTTTTTAATTCGTATAAAAATTCAACCGCATCTCTAGGTGTCAAATCATCTGGCTCAAGGTTTTCAAGCATTTTAAACACTTCGCTCTTTTTAACTTCTTTTTCTTTTACCTTGTGAGTAAACAACGGTAAATCATCTAACACAAGCCCTGTTTTCTCAGAAGATGACTGCTCTAACATGTTTAAAATTTCTTTTGCACGAACCAGCACATTTTGAGGCAAGCCTGCTAATTTTGCTACAGAAATCCCATACGATCTATCTGCCGCTCCTTTTTCAACTTCGTGCAAAAATACCACTTCTCCTTTATATTCTTTTACCTTTAAAGTATGATTAGAAGTGTTAGTTTGAATTTTCGCCAATGCAGACATTTCATGAAAATGGGTTGCAAATAAAGCTCTACATTTATTAACTTGCGATAAAGCCTCAGCACTAGCCCACGCAATTGAGAGGCCATCAAAAGTTGCCGTACCTCGACCAATTTCGTCTAAAATTACCAATGATTTTTTTGTAGCTTTATTTAATATTGCCGCCGTTTCTACCATTTCAACCATAAAAGTTGATCGCCCACTTGCTATATCATCAGATGCCCCAACTCGTGAAAAAACTCGATCAACTATTCCAATATGGGCAAAATCTGCAGGAACAAACGATCCCGTTTGTGCCATGATAGCAATTAAAGCATTTTGGCGTAAAAATGTAGACTTACCCCCCATATTTGGACCCGTTAATAACCATAACTGCCCACCAGAATTTTTATCTTTTGAGCTAGATAAATCACAATCATTGCTCACAAAAATCATATTTTCATCTTTTAGGTTTTTTTCAACCACAGGATGACGACCTGCAATAATTTTAAACTCAAGCGAATTATCAATAACAGGACGACAAAATTCACTTTGAGCCGCCAATCGCCCAAGAGCAATTGTTACATCAAGTTTTGCAAACGCATCAGAAGCTAAACGCAATACATTAGTATTTGCTAGAATTTCATTTTTTAGCTTTATAAAAATATCATTTTCAATTTTTATAGCAGCATCTTGCGCTCTGGCAATCTTTCCCTCTAGCTCACTAAGCTCAACTGTTGTGAAACGCATTACATTTGCCATGGTTTGGCGATGAATAAAATCTAAGCTAAACGGTTCTTGTAATAATTTTGCTCCATGTGCTGCTGGAATTTCAACAAAATAACCAAGCATTCTATTATATTTTATCTTGAGCGATTTAATTTGAGTTTTTTGACTTAAACTTTCTTGTAATTGCGCAACAATAGTGCGGCTTTTTTGTGCTAAAATACGCTGCTGATCTAAACCTTCATCAAACCCTTGTTTAATGAAATCACCATCTTTAATTAAATGTGGCGGGTCTTCTTGTATGGCCGATATTAATTTTTGAGATAACTCTTGTGGCAAATCAGCTAGGCAAAAAGCTATTTTTTGCAATCCAATTGGTA
>JAMONZ010000063.1 GCA_027066315.1 Hyphomicrobiales bacterium | reverse complement strand
GGAAATTATCCATACCAAAACCACCATCACGACCAACCTGCCCACGATGACGCAAAAAATGATCTGCTAATACCAGCGCCATCATCGCCTCACCAACAGGCACGGCACGAATACCAACACAAGGGTCATGCCGTCCTTTGGTAATGATTGTTGTGTTTTCATTATCTTTAGTAACCGTATCACGCTCAGCCAAAATTGATGAAGTAGGCTTAACTGCAAAACGAACCACAATCGGATCACCGTTAGAAATCCCGCCTAAAATTCCTCCTGAATTATTTGAAGTGAAATAAGGTTTTTCCTTACCTGCACGCATTTCATCGGCATTTTCTTCACCTGACAATTTGGCCGCTTCAATACCTGCACCAATTTCAACTGATTTAGTGGCATTAATGCTCATCATAGCAGAAGCCAAATCAGAGCTTAACTTGCCATAAATTGGCGCACCCCAACCAGCAGGCACACCCTCTGCCACAACCTCAATAACCGCCCCAATTGATGAGCCGCTTTTACGAACTTCATCAAGATAACCCTCCCATTTTTTTGCAGCTTTTTTATCAGCGCAAAAAAACGGATTTTTATTCACTTCATTCCAATCAAAATTATCATAATCAATTTTATGCTTTCCCATCTGTACTAATGAAGCACGAATTGTAACTTGCGGAATAACCAAACGAGCAATTGCACCGGCCGCAACACGAGCAGCCGTTTCACGAGCCGAAGAACGCCCGCCTCCACGATAATCACGAATGCCATATTTTTGCTGATAAGTATAATCCGCATGACCGGGGCGAAATTTATCTTTTATATCGGAGTAATCTTTTGAGCGTTGGTCAGTATTTTCAATCAAAAGCGAAATTGGCGTACCAGTAGTTTTTAGCCCATCGCTATTTTCATCTTCAAAAACCCCAGAGAGGATTTTAACCAAATCAGCCTCTTGCCTTTGCGTAGTGAAGCGAGAAGTTCCGGGTTTACGCCGATCAAGCTCAACTTGAATTTTTTCCTGTGAAATATCAAGCAAAGGTGGGCAACCATCAATTACAACGCCAAGTGCTGGCCCGTGGCTCTCACCCCAAGTTGTGAAGCGAAATAATTTCCCAAAACTATTATCAGACATAAGATTTCCTAATCATTTCTACTTTTAATGATATTCAGCTTACCTTTAGAAAAATGCAAAATTGCATCTTGTGGCGTAGCCATATTCACCACATCAATTTTTGGCAAACCCTCTAAAAGATACCTAAAAACCCTAGCAATACCGCCATGCGAAACAATGATTGAGGGTTTTGTAATATTTGATATAAATGGCTCAATTCGATCCACTAAATCAATATAGCTCTCGCCTCCCTTTGGGCGATGTCCCCAAAAGCTCTCGTCCCGCTCGCCTCTTTTAGCAAAATCAGATGTTAAATCTCTATAAAGACTTCCCTCATGCTCACCAAAAGAAACCTCGATTAAAGATTTATCAATTTTTACTTTTTTACTCAAACCACTAAAATTTGAGCGAATCAGCTCCATAGTGTCAATGGCACGAGAAAGCGAAGAAGCATACCAATCCATTTCATTGGGATCTAGCTCAGCCTTGCTTAATAAATCAGTTAAAAGCACACCATTTGCACTCGCCTGCCCTCGCCCCTTTTTATTAAGCGCAATATCTTTTTGCCCTTGATAGCGACCTTGTGCATTCCAGTCGGTCTGCCCATGGCGAATAAAATAAATATCAGGCAATCCGCCCCTAACAAGTAAGTCGTCCCTAATCGGCATTTTTTTCTAATACTTTCATACCAAGCACATTATAACCACTATCAACATGATGAATTTCACCAGTCGTGCCGCTTGACATATCACTAAGGAAATAAAGCGCAGATGAGCCAACTTCATCTATAGTTACATTTTTACGCAAAGGTGCATTTGCCTCTGTCCAATGAAGCATCATACGAAAATCGCCAATACCAGCCGCTGCAAGTGTTTTTATTGGCCCAGCTGAAATTGCATTCACCCGAATAGCTTTTGGCCCCAAATCAGCTGCAAGATATTTCACCGAACACTCAAGAGCAGCTTTTGCAACACCCATGACATTATAATTAGGCATAACTTTTTCAGCCCCATAATATGTCAAAGTAAGCATAGATCCACCATCACTCATTAAATCTTCTGCACGCTTTGCAACTGCTGTAAAAGAATAAACCGAGATATTCATCGTCATTGCAAAATTATCAGATGAAGTATCAACATAGCGACCACTTAATTCGTTTTTATCTGAAAAGCCAATCGCATGTACCAAAAAATCCAGCTTGCCCCACTTTTCTTTTAAGGTTGCAAAAGTCTGATCCATTGCCTCATCATTGCTCACATCACACTCAACAACAATTTCAGCTCCCAACTCTTCTGCCAAAGGATCAACTCGGCGTTTTAATGCCTCACCCTGATACGAAAGTGCAATTTCAGCTCCTTGCTCACGCAATGCTTTTGCAATTCCATAAGCTATTGAGCGTTTATTTGCCACACCCATTATCAAACCACGTTTGCCTTGCATTAATTTTCCTGCAATCATATTGTTAGACATATTCCACTCCTAAAATAAAAAATCTCTCAATATCAGTTTGTGACACAACACCCAGATTTTAACAAGTTCTTGCTTTCTTTCTTTGTTGCAATATTTATAATAAATTTATGGATATTAACTCACTTAAAAAATTATTAGGTAGTGATTGCCTAATAACAGATAAAAATAAAATGCGCTCATATCTTGATGAGCCACGCAAACGCTTTCATCAAAGCGCATTAGCAATTGCTATTCCCAAAACTGTAGAGCAGGTGCAAGCAATAGTAAAATGGGCAAATAAAAATAAAACTCCCCTTATTCCGCAAGGTGGTAATACGGGTTTAGTAGGCGGGCAAGTGCCAGCTTTGGGGGACGAGATAATTATAATCCTTAAAAAACTAAATAAAGTTCGCTCCAATAATGAAAATGTAAATCATATCACCGTTGAAGCAGGGCTGACCTTGCAAGAAACACATCAAATAGCAGAAAAAAATGGACGGATATTCCCCCTTACAATCGCCTCACAAGGCTCAGCTCAAATCGGTGGAATTTTAGCAACAAATGCGGGCGGCTCACAAGTTTTAGCCTATGGCAACGCCCGCCAATTATGCCTTGGTCTAGAAGCAGTTTTAGCCGATGGCTCTATTTATAATGGCCTAACTTCGCTAAAAAAAGACAACACAGGTTATGATTTAAACAATTTAATCATTGGCTCTGAGGGAACACTTGCAATAATCACTGCCGCTACGCTTAAACTTTTTCCAGCACCAACCTCTTATGAAACCGCCTTGGTTGCTATCGAGAGCCCAAAGATAGCGCATGAGCTTTTTTTGCAAATTCAAAAGACTGCTGGCAATTCCTTAACTGCCTTCGAGCTTATTCCTTATTTTGGTTTAGAAATTCAATTAAAACATAACATGCTAGAAAATGACCCAAGCGCAGGTTTTTCTCCTTGGTATGCACTCGTTGAAATTTCTCATTTAAATCAAGACAAGCCAAATTTGCTTGAAGGCATTCTTGAAAAATCTTATGAGCAAAAAATAATAGGTGGTGCAACAAGCATTGCCCAATCAGAAATTGAGCGAGAAAATATGTGGACATTTCGTGAGCAGATGAGCGAGTGCCAAAATAAAGAGGGCGCATCAATAAAGCATGATGTTTCAGTGCCAATTAATAAAGTGTCAGAGCTAATTGAGATGGGCATAAACGCAATTGCTAAAATTGATAAAAATATCCGCCCCTGCCCTTTTGGCCATATGGGTGATGGAAATATTCACTTTAACTTCAGCCAACCAATGGGTGGCAATCCCAAAGATTTTATGACAACTGCTCCAAAAATTCACGATGCAATTTATGACATTGTTATAAAATTAAACGGCTCAATTTCTGCCGAACACGGCATAGGCCAACTTAAAAAAGAATTACTAGCAAAAACCAAAGACAAGCAAGCCCTTGCAACGATGAAAGCAATAAAAACAACCCTTGATCCCAATAATATCCTTAATCCAAAAAAAATCTTCTTATAATCTGCGCACAAATACTGAAGAAAATATTCACTACAAAAAAACTATAAATACCCACAATAGCTAAATGGACAGTCATAAAAAAATAGCTCCCCCTGATATTGCCACCATGAAAGCGGCCAATGTTAATCCTGACACAAGATTAGCAACTGATTATCTCAACATTTTCAATGAATATATCATGCTAGCTCAAATGGTAGCTGATGGCTCGCTTGAGCAAGATATTCTAGCAGAATGGCAAGCTAAAGATTATCTCTCTCATTTTAATCACTCTGGCTTTGTTGGCCTAAAAATAGTTGAGCAAAGTTATTTATCTCTATCACTAGAAAAAAGAGAAATATTTACCCAAGCTGTTGATGATTTAATCATTTTAATTTGTGAGCATCAAAGTGAAAATTCCTCAAAAGGAAATATCCATATAATAAAAGATATGCTTAGCTTAATTGAGCATCAACGAGATATTGTCGCAGCTTTAATCACCCCTCCCAAAGACATTAAAAATATTGAAAACGAGAATAAACAAGCTCAAATTGATGCATTATTTGATTAATCACTTTTACCTAACACTCAAGTGATTTGGCTTACAAAAGTTTTCATGCAAGGCTCTGCTTAACTTACTCAAGGGAAGTCCTATGCTTAAAATAATATCATTTGCTTTATTATTCTTTCTCAATTTACAAACTTTTGCACTTGCACAAGAAACCCGCTCCGCTACTGCACAAGAAACCCGCTCCGCTACTGCACAAGAAACCCGCTCCGCTACTGCACAAGAAACCCGCTGGAAACACGAGGATTGGAAAACTGACTTTTCAAAAACTTCCATTAATTTAGGTGAAATTATTGATGTTATTGGCGCAGATGATATTCCATCGATTGATGACCCAAAATTCAAGCCCGCCAAAGATGAAACCTCAATCCCAAATAATGAACCAGTCATCGCCTTCACGCACAATAATATTTCAAAAGCATATCCATTGCGCTACATGATGTGGCATGAAATTGTTAATGATGTCGTTGGCGGTTTGCCCGTTGTCATTACCTACTGCCCTCTTTGCAACACCTCCATTGTGTTTAATCGCAATCTTGATGGCAAGGCTGTAACTTTCGGCACAACGGGGAAATTACGTCATTCTGACTTGGTCATGTATGATCGGGGCGAGCAAAATTGGTGGCAGCAGATCAATGGCAAAGCAATTGTTGGCAATCGGGTTGGCGAGCAGCTAAAAGCTCTACCATCATTCTTAATCAGCTTTGAGCTCTTTAAACAACGCTACCCTAATGGCGAAGTGCTTTTAGCCGATGCTAAACGCAAATCCTTGGCAGGACAAAACCCTTATGTAAATTACGATAGTACAAAATTCCCATTTTTATTCATGGGAGATTTGCCGCAAGATATTGAGCCAATGATGCGTATTGCATTTGTGCAAGACCCAGAGCCAATTGCTATCACCTTGCCATTTTTGAAAAAAAACACCCCCTACAGAATTGGAAATCTAGAATTTCGCTGGCAAAAAGGGCAATCATCTGCACTCGATAATAGGATAATAGCAAAGGGCAAAGATGTTGGAAATATCGAAGTTTTCAAAATTGATAAAAATGGCAAAGCTCAGCCAGTTGTTTACACAATAACCTTTGCTTTTGCTGGAAGAGCATTCATACCTGATTTAAAAATCATTCAATAAATTAACAAGCTCGCTTGCATCATTTGTTAAGCTCTGGCAAACAAGAAAAATGAGAAAAACTTTAACAACAAAACAAAAACCTCCTCTCCAAGGCATTTTTACATCAATTATCCTAATTGCACTTTTCTCTCTTAGCTCTTTTAGTGCCAAAGCAATTGACCCCCCCTATCAACAAGATATGGAACGTTTAACCCGAGTGCTTGGCTCATTATATTTCTTGCAACCATTGTGTAAGTTCAATCAAATTGATTGGAGAAAGGAAGCCAATGAGCTTATTCTTTTAGACAAGCCAAATAATGACAGAAAACAAAGACTAATCGGGGCGTTTAATCAGGGTTATATAGATTATGCTCAAAGTTATAGAAGCTGCACAAAGTCTGCAAATTTTGCTCGCCAGCAACTATTACTAGAGGCGCAAACCAGCTCAATACAAATTCACACCAAATTTGCGGAATAAGTGGATAAGTATTCACACATGGAAAAACATTAGTATTACTACCATATCTGCATTAACCTTCAAATAATATATTAAACACAACGCACTGATTCGGTGCTAATAACCAACTCATCAAAAGTGAGAAAAATATGTTTCTAAATGCCGACCAAAAAATTGATGCTGATCTCGAGCCAGATGATCGCCAACTTGCGCTAGAATATTTAGCTGATGCATGGAATAGTGCTGAGCAAGATGGTCTAGAAGGAGAAGCAATTGCACATGCGGCAATATTTGCAGCTTTAGCAACTTTGGTTCGCACTTTTGGTGAAGAGGCAACCGCTGATATTCTAGAAAATGTGCCAGAGCGAGTTCGCCAAGGCGAATACACACTAGATCGCTCTATTCAATAAGCCGTTTGAAGTTTTACAAAAACCTAATCGGCTGCCCGCTTGATTGCGTTACAAGTTCACCTTGCCACATTACTTTATTTCCACGAATAATTGTGCCAACAGGCCAGCCCTTTACCTTCACACCATCATAGGGTGTCCAGCCAGTGCGTGAATTTATCCATGAATTTTTAATCGTTTCTTCTTTTTTCATATCAACAATTGTAAAATCCGCATCATAGCCGGTTGCCAAACGCCCCTTATTAACAATACCAAACAAACGATTTGGGCCATGTGATGTTAAATCTACAAACCGCTCCAAACTCATTTCACCATTGTTAATGTGGTTTAACATAATCGGCACAAGCGTTTGCACGCCAGTCATACCAGAGGGCGAAGCTGGATAAGGTTTTTGTTTTTCTTCTAATGTGTGCGGTGCATGATCTGAGCCAAGCACATCAACAACTCCATTTTTAACCCCTGCCCAAATCCCGCTCCGATGGTTTTTATCACGGACAGGTGGGTTCATCTGCACCAATGTTCCAAACCTTTGATAAGCAGTTTCATCAAGAGTTAAATGGTGCGGCGTAACTTCAACACTAGCCACATCTTTATGCTTTGCTAAGAACTCTATCTCTTCTTTGGTAGAAATATGCAAAACATGGATTTTTTTATTCGCTTTTGTTGCCAAATCAACCAAACGTTTTGTGCAAATTAACGCACAATCAACATCTCGCCAAACTGGGTGAGATGAGGGATCATTCTCCACCCGCAAATTTTTACGCTCCTCAAGTCGATATTCATCTTCTGAATGAAACGCCGCACGTCTAGAGATTGCATTTAATATTTTGCCAACCCCATCATCATCAGCAACCAAAAGCGAGCCAGTGGACGACCCCATAAACACCTTAACACCAGCACAACCCTCAAGCCTTTCAAGTTCTGCTAACTGGTCAACATTCTCATGCGTGCCACCAATATAAAAAGCAAAATCACAATGCATACGATTTTTTGCACGCCTTATTTTATCTTCAAACGCCTCTTTCGAAGTGGTTAGGGGGTTGGTATTTGGCATTTCAAAAACTGCGGTAACCCCGCCCATAACCGCCGATAATGAGCCTGTTAGCAAATCTTCTTTATGCTCTAATCCGGGCTCACGAAAATGCACTTGGCTATCAATAACTCCGGGTAGAATATGCAAACCTGTGCAATCAATCACCTCATCTGCACTATCATTTTCATTTAGACCAATATTTGCAATTCGCTCGCCAATTACTCCAATATCGCCTTTACTCACCCCATCATGGTTTACCAATGTGCCATTCTTGTATATTTTGTCATAATGGGTCATTCTATCACCTTAAAATATTTTAAAAACTATCTCCCTAACTCATAATCTAGGATTGTTTCTATGTCACTGCAATTTGTTCAAAATCGAGTTCCAATTCGTATTTTTGGAAAAGACGCACAAAAAATGCTAGATGCAATCCTTAGCGCAAAAATTGAACAAATAAATGATAAGCCCGTTTACTGGGCGTTGCTTTCCCCACAAGGAAAAATTCAAGCTCAGGGTCTAGCTATATTTTTTGACAACGCATTTTATCTTGATGTGCATATCTCAATAAAAGATGCTTTTTTAAAGCGTTTAAAATTATATAAAATGCGCTCTGATGTAGAGATAACTGACCTAAGCGACACCCATAAAATTGGCTTTTCAAAAAACAAACCCAATTTGAAAATTTCTTTCAAAGACCCAAGAGAAGAAAATCTTGGCTATCAAAGCATTGCCCCAATAAAAGAAACAAGCAATTGGCAAAATGACAATGATTATTCCTCTATTCACATAAAAGCAGGAATAGCTGAATTAGGCGAGGATTTTGAGCCAAATGAATATTTCCCACATGATATAGGCATGGATTTGCTGAACGGAGTAGATTTTAAAAAAGGCTGCTACATTGGCCAAGAAATAGTTTCCCGTACACAGCATAAAGGAAAAATCCGCCGCAGACCTGTAATAGTATCAAATATCAATGGCCAAAAAGGCGACCCTTTAGAAATTGATAAAAAGCAAATTGGTGTTTTAGGGCAGGTAATTAACAATCAAGCAATTGGATTTGTTCGCTTGGATAAAATTAGCAATCTTACAGATATAAATGTGAATGATAAACCAGTTCAACTTGCCCTACCTGATTGGGCAAACTATCATTTATAAAACAGAATCACTTCTTGAGAAACAACATGGTTAACAAAAAACAACGAGCATGGCAGAGAATGCTATCGGGACGAAGGTTAGATCTTCTTGATCCATCACCTCTAGATGTTGAACTAAGCGACATTGCACATGGCCTAGCACGAGTAGCAAGGTGGAATGGCC